>NZ_SJUQ01000002.1:0-240061 GCF_004337045.1 Exiguobacterium sp. SH5S4 | reverse complement strand
ACAGCGTCGCCCCGAGGGCACGCCGACTCCCGGGGGAACAGCGGGCAAGGCGAGACCCAGCAGCGACATCGTCGCGATGCGGCTCGCTGACCGCCCCCAGGAAAGCGGCGTGCCGGACAGGGCGGCTCGAAGGGCAATGAAAGCAGAGGAGCGCCATCCCATCCGGGATGACGCTCCTCTGCTCAAAATTATTTGAAGTTTTTCAGTGCCCTCCTACTCGCGGGAGAGTTTTTTGATGTAGTGGACGGTCCGTTCGACTTCATCGAAACCGATTCGAGCATGAAAACGTTGGCTCCCCTCATTGTCAAGCTCCGTATCTGAAGCGAGTTCGTCACAGCCTTTCGACCGAGCGTATGATGCGGCAGCTTCGACGAGCCGGGTCGCCACATCCTGCCCGCGTACGGATTCGTCGACGTATATCCCTTCTAAGAACGCAGTCGGAGAAGAGACGGCGCCGGGAACATAGTCATGTCTGAAACTGAGCTGGCAAAATCCGACTGCCGTGTTGTCGGTCGCCAAAAAATAATGCATCTTGCCGGAACGCAATCCGAGACGAAGCTCGGCCGTCAACTCGATCAACGGGGCGTCGGGCCAGAGCGCTTGCATGAGCGTCAATAGTGCGGCTTCGTCGCGCGCGCTTGCTTTTCGAATGTTCATGAGTCATCCTCCCTAGGTTTCACAAGTTCAGTATAAAGGAAAATAACATATGAAGTCAGAAAGGAGGGAATGATCATGGCGTTTGATGAGGAGCTATTATATACCGTTTCCGAGACGAGCCGCGTTCGGTTTACCGGCATCGAAACCGAGACGTCTCGTTATGATTTCGGATTTGTCTATACGCACCAGTTCATGGGGAAAGTACTCGTCGTCTGCATGCAGACCGGACAGTCAGCCCTTCTCGATATGCATGCGCTCGAAGAACCGAGACAGCTTTATCCGATGCTCGGAATCAATCTGTATGACACCGACCATGTTGCTGAATTTTTGCGTCTTTGTCTCGAGGAAGGGACGAAAGATGAAAAAACTTCAGAATCACCTCTTGAAAAAATGTAAGCGTTTTCTTATAATGGGTAGTAGGGGAAGCAATTCGATCATCATAAGCATCTTTTCTTCTGATGACACAAAGCGAGCCGGTCAATTTGACCGGCTCGCTTTCGTTTAGCGGATTGCTTTCGTTTGTTGGATGACTTTAATCATTTGAAGCGACTCGTCTTCAAGTCCTTGAACCGGTAAACCAGCTTCGATATTGGCCGTGATGTACTCGAGTGTCGATGCCGTGATCAATTCTCCAGGAATGATGATAGGAATCCCTGGTGGATACACCATGATGAACTCAGCCGAAATTCGTCCGACAGCGTTCTCGAGCGGAATCGTTTCCGTCTCTTCGTAGAACGCGTCTCGTGGGCTGAGCGCGAGTGGTGGGATCTCCGGGAGCATGATCGATAAAGAATCGTTCCCAGACTGCTTATACACCGATACGACATCGTGCATCGCATCGATAAGTGCTTGAATCGTCGACTCATCGTCGGCACTCGTCACGATGAAGAGGACGTTCAACAAATCGGACATCTCGACTTCGATGCGGTGATGTTCGCGCAAATATTTCTCGATTTCGAATCCGGTAATTCCAAGCTCACGAACCGATACGAGTACTTTCGTCTCATCTAAGGCGTACGTCGACTCAGAATGGAGCTCAGAGTGGCCGTAGACCGATAAATGCGGCATGTTGTTGATGGCGACGCGTGCCGACCGGGCAAGCGTGAGGGCGCGTTCGTTCATCGCCTCACCTTTTGTCGCCAATTGGCGCCGGGCTGCGTCGAGCGAGGCGAGAAGTAGGTAGGACGTCGACGTCGTCGTAATCATCGAGAGCATCGCGTGGATCCGCTCTGGCGAGACGAGACCGCGGCGTACGTTCAAAATCGAGCTACCTGTCATCGAGCCACCGAGCTTATGCACGCTCGTCGCAGCGACGTCTGCGCCCGCTTGCATCGCCGACAGAGGGAGCTCGTCGTGGAATGGCAAGTGGACACCGTGCGCTTCGTCAACGAGTACAGGGACGTCCTGAGCGTGAGCAACGGCGACGATGCGTTCGAGGTCACCAGCGACACCGAAGTACGTCGGGTTGATGACGAGGACGGCTTTCGTGTCAGGATGCAGCTCGAGCGCGCGCTCGACAGCGCTTGCCGTGATGCCGTGGGCGATCCCGTACGTCTCATCGTATTCAGGATGAATGAATACAGGATGGGCTCCGGTCAAGACGAGCGCTGACATGACGGATTTATGCACGTTACGCGGGACGATAATTTTTTCGTTCGGCCCGACGACGCCCATGATCATCGCCATGATGGCGCTCGATGTGCCTTGGACCGAGAAAAATGTCTCGTCAGCACGGAACGCTTCAGCAGCGAGACGCTCGGCTTCAGCAATCGACGCTTTCGGATGATGCAAGTCATCAAGTGGAGCGATGTTGATCAAATCGATTTTTAAAGCATTTTCGCCGATGAAGTCACGAAATTCGGGATCCATTCCTTTTCCGCCTTTGTGACCGGGAATATGGAACGCAATCGGATTTGTATTGACGTGTTTGAGCAACGTCTCAAATAGCGGCGTGTCGAGCTGTGTAGACCCTTTAATTTTCAATAGTAAGCCCTCCTTGAAATCAGCGTTTGTATGGGATCGGTCGTTTACGTATACTAAGTTTCTTTACCCGGTGAATGATTGGTCTGCTATGCAGAAAAACGATGCAACAAAAAAACTATAGAGATTTCCAAGTCAACTTGCAATAGTTTTTTTTGTTGATACAATGGTTGTCGAGGTGAAGAATATGCAAATCAACTATCCAATCAATCCGGACTGGACGACGGAAGAACTGATCGAAGTCGTCGAGTTCTATAATCAAGTCGCACTCGCCAACGAAGGCGGCGTCGATCGGGAAGAATTTTTAGCAACGTATCGGTCGTTCAAACAAATCGTGACATCAAAATCAGAAGAGAAGCAACTGAGCGCTGTCCACGATGAGCAGACCGGATACTCTACCTATCGTACGGTCCAAGCGGCCTTGAAATCAAATACTAAGATTATCAGGTTGTAACAAATGAATTGCAGGAACCGACGAATCTGTCGGTTCCTGCTTTTTTTAGTTAATCCCTTAAGAAATAGGGTACATATCACTAACGGTTATTTAAGGTTTAGGACCGGTTGAAGTGGGAATATATCCACTAAGATAAAAAATTCAAAATAGTCAGACAATTCTCTTTCTTTTTTGAATCTCATCTGATATACTCAATTCAACTTACTAAACCGTAACTTGTAGCCCAACAAAAGGAGTGTGGCATCTCATGAAACAAGTGATTGAGGCATTCAAAAGAAAAGACGCAGAAAAACGGATTCCGGTGCTGCGCCTAGAGATTGATTATGAATTGGCAACACTCTTCGATGCAATGGCGTCACAAGACGATGCCACTGTCCAGGCTAGCAAGCATCGGTTAGAGAAATACCGCCAAGAACTTTTGCGTCTCGAAGCCTGACCCACAACCGCTCATTCAACCAGTATTCCACGCGAATACTGGTTTTTGTTTGCTATAATACATAGAGAGGTGATAAATATGTTGGAATGGTTTGCGATTGATCTAATCAAACAAGCAGGGGAATATATCCGCCAACAAATCGATGAAAGTTATCGGATCGAGCGGAAGACGGGCAAAGGGGACTTGGTCACTGAAATCGATCGAGCGGTCGAACAACTGATCGTCGACCGCATCCGAGCGGCATATCCGGAGCATCAGATCGTCGGAGAAGAAGGCATCTCGACACAGCCTGACAAGTTGACAGGGACGGTTTGGTTTGTCGATCCGATTGACGGGACGCTCAATTTTATTCATCAAAAGCGGATGTTCGCCATCTCGATCGCGATTATGGTCGATGAGGTCGTCGAGTATGGATTCGTCTATGATGTGATGGCTGACGAGCTGTTCGTGGCACGACGTGGTTATGGGGCGACGCTCAACGGACGGAAGTTGCCGCCGCTTCATGAACATCACGTCCGTGACGCATTTTTGAGTATGAATGCGACGTGGGTGACCCCGAACCAACAGATTGCACCGGAAGTGTTGGCACCGATCGTCCGCGACTCTGTCGGGACACGAGCGCACGGGGCCGCCTCACTCGAACTGGCTTGGGTTGCGGCCGGACGGGTCGACGGCTATATCACGATGCGCAATATGCCCTGGGATTACGCGGCCGGAAAACTTCTCGTCGAAGAAGTCAGGGGACGCGTCGTCTCCTTATACGGTGAACCCGTCAGCTATAAAGGGAAGACATCGGTCCTCGCGGGGAGTGAGACGTTCGTCAAGGACGTCATCAAGCATTACGTCATCGCGAAAAACGTGGCGCCTGAAGTGAGGCCAGACCTTGCGATCGAACCGAACAAAACGTACGACCGTGTGCGTGATTTGCTCGTCTTGGCGAATCCGAACGAGGCGATGGTGCAAGCGCAATACGAGACGGGATCGACGTTTGAGGCTTTACTCGGCGGAGAACTCGTCGGGGCGTATATGCTCGTCCGTCGCAGTGCGGAATCGGTCGAACTCGTCAACATCGCTGTCAAACCGGACCGTCAAAACCAGACAATCGGGCAACGGATGCTCCAAGACGCCATCCGTCGGGCAGCGAGCGGAAGTGCGAGCGAACTGCTCGTCTGCACGGGCAACTCAAGCATCGTCCAGTTGCGCTTCTATCAACAAGCCGGATTCCGTTTTGCTTCGGTCGAACGCGATTATTTTCCGAACCATGGCTACGAGGCAATCGAAGAAGACGGCCTCGTGTTGCGAGACCGCATCTGCTTGACGCGAGAACTATAAAACAAGGCCCAAGGCGCTCGCCTCGGGCCTGTTCGTTATGGACGTCGGTCTGCTAGGACACGGCGGCGCAAGTTGATACCGAAGAATGTAGCGACCGCGCTCAACGCGAGACTGCCAACGATGATGGCGGTACTCGCTTCGGCGACACCGATGCCGATACCGACAAAACCGGCGACGACGGCGATTGCGATCAAGACGAACATGAGTTGCATCGAAATTCCCCCTTTTTTTCTTGGCTCTATCTCATTGTAAGCAAAATCAGCGTAATTGGAAACGGTAACAGACTATATAACGTGACAAAGGTGGTAGAACCTGTGCTATACTCTTTAAGTTGAATACAAAGTTGAAACTTTTCAAATAAGAGAGGAATAACTACATGAATTTAAGAACTAACCTCCGTAACGTAGCCATCATCGCCCACGTTGACCATGGTAAAACAACGTTAGTCGATGAACTATTGAAACAGTCTGGTACTTTCCGGACAAACGAAATGGTAGCAGAGCGCGCCATGGACTCGAACGATATCGAACGTGAGCGCGGGATTACGATCCTCGCTAAAAACACGGCAATCGATTATAAAGATACTCGCATCAACATCGTAGATACGCCAGGACACGCCGACTTCGGTGGTGAAGTTGAGCGGATCATGCGTATGGTTGATGGCGTTATTCTTGTTGTCGATGCACGTGAAGGCTGTATGCCACAAACACGCTTCGTATTGAAGAAAGCACTTGACCAAGGACTTCGCCCAATCGTTGTCGTCAACAAAATCGACAAAGCGATGGTCCGTCCGCTCGACGTCGTCGATGAAGTCGTAGACTTATTGATCGATCTCGGAGCAGATGAAGATCAACTTGAATTCCCTGTCGTCTATACGTCTGCAGTCAGCGGTTCAAGTTCGTTCGATCCTGATCCTGAGAAGCAAGAAGATACAATCACGCACGTACTCGATACGATTCTTGAGAACACACCGGCACCAATCGACAACTCGGATGAGCCGCTTCAGTTCCAAGTCACGATGCTCGACTACGATAACTACCTCGGTCGTATCGGCGTCGGTCGCGTCTTCCGTGGGAAAATCAAAGTCGGAGACCAAGTCTCACTTTGCAAAACGGACGGATCGATCAAACAACTTCGCGTCACGAAGCTATTCGGTTACTTCGGACTCAAACGTGTTGAAATCGAAGAAGCTAAAGCTGGTGACTTGATCGCCATCGCGGGGATGGAAGACATCAACGTCGGTGAAACGGTCACACCGGTCGGTAAAGAAGAGCCGCTTACGCTTCTTCGCATCGATGAGCCAACGCTTCAAATGCGTTTCATGACGAACAACTCTCCATTTGCAGGACGCGAAGGCGATTTCGTGACAGCACGTAAAATCGAAGAGCGTTTGATGAAACAACTTGAGACGGACGTTTCGCTCCGTGTCGAAAACACAGACTCGCCTGACCAATGGGTCGTATCAGGACGCGGTGAACTTCACCTCGGTATCTTGATCGAGAACATGCGTCGCGAAGGGTACGAGATCCAAGTTTCGAAACCACAAGTTATCATCCGTACAGCTGAAGACGGTACGAAAATTGAGCCTTTCGAGCGCGTCATCATCGACGTACCGGAAGAGTACACAGGTTCAGTCATGGAATCGATCGGTCTCCGTAAAGGTGAACTCGCGAACATGAACACTAACGATAACGGTCAAACTCGTATGGAATTTATCGTTCCTTCACGTGGTCTCATCGGATATCGTAACGAGTTCTTGTCGGCGACACGCGGATACGGAATCTTGAACCATACGTTCGAAGAGTATCGTCCGTTCATTCCTGCTGATATCGGCGGTCGCCGTAGCGGTGTCATGGTTTGTATCGAAGCTGGTAAGTCAACGGCTTACTCAATCGGTGCACTCGAAGACCGTGGGACGATCTTCATCGAACCAGGTACAGATGTATACGAAGGCATGATCATCGGTGAATGTAACCGTGACGTCGATCTCGCGATCAACGCCGTCAAAGGGAAACAGTTGACGAACATGCGTGCATCATCGAAAGACTCGACACAAGTCTTGAAACGTCCGCGCGTCTTCTCGCTTGAAGAGTCGCTTACGTTCTTGAACGATGACGAGTACTGCGAAATCACACCGCTCTCGATTCGACTCCGTAAAAAGGTCTTGAACAAGAACGAACGTGAAAAAGCTGACAAGCGTCGTAAACTTGGTAAAGAATAAGTAGAAAAGGGAGCGCCGAGGCGTTCCCTTTTATTTTGATTCGTGTAGAATAGACGTGTAGGAAACAAAGGGGGATTATTTGCCTTGAAAGCTTCTCAAACGATGGACATTACCCAAATCGACGTTCCGTGGATCGCCTCGCTATTAGGTGTCGGCAGTGACGCGAACGACTTTTCGGTCGGCTTTAACGCCTTGATCATCACGGTCATCTTATTGACGTTGCTCGTCTTTAAATTAGGTTTTGCCAAACAACTCGCGTGGTGGAAGGCGCTCATCGTCTACATCATTCTCGCGCTCGGAGCGGGGACGATGGCGCTCGTCTTCTTCACGTGGCCAATCCCGGAAGTATTGCTCGTCATGGCGGTCGTCCTAGCCATTTATCGGGGTCGGCTCTGGTGGAACCGCCGTCAAGACCAAGTCAATGAACCAACCTAAAAAATGGACGTCCCGTTAAAGGGGCGTCCATTTTTGTTACCATCTTCGCTTTTGGCGAAACGATGGATATAGGTGGAATTGGCCTGTTGCCGCACGCTCAGCCGTTCGTTCCGTAATGCGTGCATGACACTCTTGGCACATGTACGTTTTAGCAGGTTTATTGCGAAGTCGTTTCGCTTCGAACGACCACGAATCAATCGTATCGACTTTATCACAAAGAGAGCACTTTACGCGCATGGTCTCACCTTCCTCTTCGTTGATTATAGCATGATTTCCAGATAGAAAAGCAGGGAAAGAAGTCATTAAGGGCGAATCCATTTCGTATACCCGTTTAAGAAGGAGGGGAGTGCATGGCGAGTAAAGCAACGTTCGAACTTTCCCGGGCGCAACAAGAAACGTTAAACGAGATGCCGTTGACGTTTCTCGTCGCGTTCGATGAAGCGAAGCGGTGGCCGATCACCCACGCCATCAGTTGGGTGCAGGCGACCGATCAACAGACAGTCCGATTTGCCCTGACAAAAAACTCGCATCTCATCACGCTGTTGACAAGCGAAAAGACGGCGGGGCTCATCTTTTTAGAGGACGGTCTCGCTTACAGTGTGACGCTCTCGCACGTCCATGAATTTGAACCGGCTGTAAAACCGGGACTGCACCTTCGCTTTTTTAAAGGTTCGGTCGAAGAAGTCCGCAACATCTCCTTTTACGGGGCGACGTTCGGGCAACCGGACATCGTCAAGACGTACGATATCGAAGCAGCGGAAAAATTGGACCGAGAAGTGAAGGAAAGCTTGAACTCTTGATCACCAACAATTTTCGAGGGGCGGCAAAGCTTATGAAAAAAACGTATGTGCTCGATACGAACGTACTTCTACACGACCCACTCTCACTCTTTCAATTCGATGAGCATGACGTCGTCATCCCGGCCATCGTCCTAGAAGAACTCGATGGAAAAAAACGAAACATGGACGAGCTTGGCCGTAACGCCCGAGAAACGGCGCGTGTGCTTGACCAGCTCCGATCGACCGGCAAACTTCATGACGGGGTGCCGCTCGAGAATGGCGGCCATCTCTTCGTTGAGATCGGTCATGAACATACAGTCGACTTCCCGTTCGACGTCATGACGAATGACAACCGGATTTTGACGGTCGCACTTGGTTTGATGAAACAGTATGAGCATGATCATAACCGGAAAGTCGTGGTCGTCTCAAAAGATATACTGGTCCGTGTCAAAGCGGATGCGATCGGCATCGAAGCCGAAGATTATTTGACAGACCATATCGTCGACACGACGAATCTGTACGCCGGCTATCGCGAGATTGAGGTCGATCAGGCGATAATTGATGAATTCTATCAAGTTCGCCAGCTACCGACGTCGGCTTTTTCAAAAAACCAACTGTACCCGAACTCATTTGTCATCTTAAAGAGTAACGTTTCGAAAGCGAGCGCACTCGCGGTCGTCGATCCGTTACAACCGATCGTTCGACCGTTATCGCTCGACGCCGAGCACGTCTGGGGCATTCATCCGCGGAACGTCCAACAACGAATGGCGCTCGATTTACTGCTTCGCGACGATATTCCGTTCGTGACGCTCCTCGGGAAGGCCGGGACCGGGAAGACGCTCCTCGCTCTCGCGGCGGGACTTGCCCTCGTCGAGGACGAACGTCGCTTCAACAAGCTCGTCGTGGCGCGTCCGGTCGTGCCGATGGGCAACGACATCGGATACTTGCCGGGTGAGATGGAAGATAAGCTTCGTCCATGGATGCAGCCGATCTATGACAATCTTGAATTCTTGTTTAATGCCAACTCGAAAGACGAGCTCGGAAATATCCTCGCCGGCATCAAATCGATTCAGCTCGAGGCGCTCACATATATTCGGGGGCGAAGTATGCCGGACCAGTTCATCATCATCGATGAAGCGCAGAACTTGACGAAGCACGAGATCAAGACGATTTTGACCCGGGTCGGGGAGAATTCGAAGATTGTTCTCGTCGGCGATCCGTATCAGATCGATCATCCGTATTTAGATGAATATTCGAACGGGCTCTCGTATGCCGTCGAGCGGTTCAAAGGGCAAAACGTATTCGGTCACGTCCAACTCATCAAAGGCGAACGCTCGTCGCTCGCCCGGTTGGCGGCCGACTTGCTATAGAAATAGACGTCGAGCGTGAGCGTGACGTCTCAGCTTGTTGACCAACATGAATAATATTGCTCGTCTTCCGGCGCCCACGCTTTCTGCAGGCAATCCCGGAGCCGCAACGCAAACGGTCGCCATCTGGCGGCCATTTGTCTTTTTCTGAGGCCTCGACAGTCGAGAGAAAAAGCCCGGTTTATGTGGGGCAGAGCGCCTCGAGGTCTTCAGACATAAAAAAGACGAACCAGATCGCTATTAGCGACCTGGTTCGTCAACAGCCTGAGACGTGGAGCGTGCGCTCGACGTCTATTTTGTGTTTGGGTGGAGCAAAACTTGGACGTTCGCCTTCTCAAGCAACGCGTTCGTCAACATGATCAAACCGGTTATGATGAAGAGAGCGGAGAATCCGAAGTGGGCGACGATTTGGGATCCGAACAACGGTCCGAGCAGGTTGCCCATGAACTGGGCCGACTGGTTGTAAGAAAAAATGCGTCCGGTCGCGTGACTCGGTGTATGTTTCCTTAGCAGTGACTGCACAGACGGCATGAGTGCCGCGGTCGCGAAACCAAGGCCGAAGCGCAACATGACGAGCTGTGTCGTCGACGTCACGAACGCCTGAGGAATCAAGAACGCGGTATAAATGATGAGCGCCCAAAACAAAATCCGTTCCGGCCCGTGGCGGTCTGACAGCCGTCCGAGATGTTGTGCGGACAGGAGGGCGGCCACCCCCGGCGCTGAAGCGACGATTCCCGCGATGAACGCGAGGGAAGTCGTGTACGGGTTCAGTTCACGGACGTACAGTGTCAACAGTGGCCCGATTGACTGCGTTGAAAACTGAATTAAAAACGTCGTCAAAAACAAGCTGAAGATGAGTTGGGGATGACGGAGCGAGGCGATGATCGACTTTGTCGAATCAAGTCGCTCGCGCGCCACCGGGACGAAATCTTCTTTCACGAACAGGAGTGTGATTAAAAACGTGACGAAGAGTGCGCTACCGGTAAAGAGAAAGACGGGTCGAAGCCCAATCCAGTCTGCGAGCAGTCCACCGATCAATGGACCGAGGAGTCCGCCGGTGATACCACCGGTCGACAACGTGCCGAGCGCCCAGCCGCTTTTCTCTTTTGGTGTCTGTGAGATGACGAGAGTGATGCCGGCCGAGATGAATCCGGAGACGGCACCCATGATGAGTCGTAAACCGACGAGTTGATAAACGTCTTGCACGAAGCCGATCAAGAACATGACGACGGCCATTCCGAGGCTCGCCCGAATCAACATGAGCTTGCGCCCTTTCTGGTCAGCGAGTCGGCCCCAAAGCGGGGAGACAATGGCGGCCACGAGGAAAGTGGCGCCGAAAGCGACGGCGGACCAGGTGACGACGTGGTCAGGGTTGGTCACACCGAGCTCTTCGATAAATAAGGGCAGGAACGGTAAGACGAGGCTCATCGAGGCAGCCGTCAAGAAGCTGCCGATCCAAACGATGATCAAGTTCTTTTTCCATAAAGGTATCGTAAGCGTCACGACCTTTCTGCATAGAGTAGATTTCGATATCACACATGTTACACTTTGTGAAGTAAAAAGTCCAAAAAAAAGACGAACGAGATCGCTTATAGCGACCTCGTTCGTCAACAGCCTGAGACGGCGAGTGCCTTCTCATCAGCCATCCGTTCGGACGACGATATGGTCGACCTGACGGATGATTTGGTTGTTGTAGAGTGCATAGACCGGTCCGTCAGCCAACACTTTTCCATCTTGTGAAAACTGAAGATAAATCGAACCGACTTCGGCGAGTGGGATCGTCAATACCGTCTCCCCATAAAAGCTGACGTGCGTCGCCGTATTGAGCGGCTCGGCGTTTTGGAGAAATGGTGCGAACGGCATCGCGAACGAGTCACGAAGCGCAGCGTCTTTGTCGGCCCGCGACATCGGTTTATTGTGGTCGACGCGCGTCCCTAGTGTCAATCCGTCGTCCCATGCCTTCCCCATTTTGGCATAGTAGGCGTCTGAGTCATTCTCGACGGCTTGGTCGAGTTCGTCGACTTTGCGTTTACGTTCGTCAAAAATCCATACGGTCGGGTCAATCGTCAGCGCGTGACGGACCGCTCCATCTAACGGAAAAATCATTGATACTCCCCCTTAACTAGCGATACAATGTATATTATACAGCTCTTCCGTGCAAAAAGGAAAACTGCGAGAAACACGCTTTGAATCTAGACTGTTCATTGAATTATGATGAAATATAATGTACAGTTGAGTTATGACAAACAGTCTGTCATTGTACGGAGGAGGGGTCGTAGTGGCGACAAATTTGGCTGCAGTCCAACGGGAACAGGCGCTTCACTTGCTTGAAGCAGATGCTGAAAAAATCCGTTGCTTGATTGAGGTACAATTAGAAAACTTGAAAATGCCGAAGTGCCCGCTTTATGAAGAGGTACTTGATACACATATGTTCGGTCTGTCGCGCCAAATCGATTTTGCGGTCCGGCTTGGACTTATTTCAGATGTCGAAGGCAAGCAACTGATCGATTCATTGGAACAAAAGTTATCCGCGCTCGCGGAAGCTTCAGAATTATGAACCTTATACTCAAACTGTGCAGGCGGCGCTGTTTGAGTATTTTTTTATAACGGGTTGCGGATTGCTGTACATAAGGAAGTGAAAACATGAAAACTCGGTTTCGGTACTTTGATTTCTCACTGTTCATTGCGGTGCTCTTGCTCGTTGGGATCAGCTCGATCATGATTTACAGCGCCAGTGTTTGGAATCGTGGGGATTACGCGAACAGCGGCTTGTTTTATCGTCAACTGTTCTATGCAGGGTTCGGGATTGTCGTCTATTTGATCGCGACGATGTTCCGGTATGAAAACTTCCGCAAAAAGAACGTGTTGCGAAGCCTGTATGCGCTCTCGGTCATTCTACTGTTTGTCACTTGGGCGATGCCTCCGCTGAACGGTGCCCGGGCTTGGCTCATCATCGGCGGTTTCACGATCCAACCAATCGAGATCGCTAAGTTTGTGTTAATTTTATTGCTCGCCAACTACTACCATCAGTTATGGAATCGTGAACTGACAGGATGGCCGGGCCGAATCGGCCGTGCGGCGATCGAACGGAAAAAGCTACGCGCCCAAATCGGGGCTTTCTTCATCATCCCGGGTTTGTTCTACTTTTTCCCGTATGCCTTCGTCATAAATGGACAGCCTGACCATGGCGGATTGTTCGTCTTAGGGGTAATTATGTTCATGATGTGGTTAGCTGCCGGGGCCCCGCTTCGCATCATCATCCCGGTGATTATTGCTGGAATTGGTTTTGTTTATGCTATGTATACGTTTGTTTTCACAGAAAACCAAGTTAGTCGGATTAACGTCGTCTTCAATCCATTCATGGACCCAGAAGGCTACGGGCATCAACTTCTCATGTCGATCATCTCGATCGTGCATGGGGGATTGACCGGCGTCGGACTTGGGAATAGTTATCAAAAGTATGGCTATTTGCCGGAGCCGGAGACGGACTATATCATGTCGATCATCGCCGAAGAACTTGGCTTTATCGGCGTCCTCGTCGTCTTGGTGTTGCTCTTTTTCATCGCGTTCCGGGCAGTAAATATCGCCAACCATACCGACAGCCATTTTGCGATGTTCGTCTCGTTCGGGATTGCCGCGCAAATCATGGTCCAAACCGGAATCAATATCGGGGCGATGTCGGGCTGGTTCCCGGGTACGGGTGTGACGCTTCCACTCGTCAGTTACGGCGGCACGTCGCTGATCATGACGATGGGAATTCTCGGTGTGCTCAGCAGTATCTCGATGCGTAACCGTCACCGAGAGGCGACACGCCGCGCGGGAATTCGCGAAAAATCAGAAGAAAACGTTCAAAATGCATCACTACATGTAGTAAGGTAAAGATGTATATGTAAACGATTTCCAAAATGGGGGGATTTAGGTTGAAATCAATTAGCAAATTGCTTGTAGCCAACCGTGGAGAGATTGCCATTCGTGTATTTAGGGCAGCCTCAGAATTAGGAATGCGTACTGTCGCCATCTATTCGCAAGAGGATAGTGGGTCGTTACATCGTTTTAAAGCCGATGAAGCGTATTTGATCGGTCTCAACAAGAAACCGATCGACGCCTATCTCGACATCGAAGACGTCATTCGAATCGCGAAGCAATCGGGGAGTGACGCGATTCACCCGGGTTACGGTTTCTTATCGGAAAACATTGAACTAGCTCGTCGTTGCCGCGAAGAAGGCATCATCTTCGTCGGACCGGACGAATCGCACCTGCACGCGTTCGGAGATAAAGTTCGGGCTCGTCAAAACGCGATCGCAGCCGGGCTACCGGTCATTCCAGGCTCGAACGGTCCATTGACTTCGTACGAAGACGCGCTCGACTTTGCGAACGTGCATGGTTTCCCGCTCATGGTCAAAGCCTCAATGGGCGGCGGCGGACGCGGTATGCGCGTCATCCGGACCGAGGCCGAGATGAAAGATTTGATTGAACGTGCCAAGTCAGAGGCGAAGCAAGCGTTCGGCTCGGACGAAGTGTACATAGAAAAATTAGTTGAACGTCCGAAGCATATCGAGGTGCAAATTCTCGGGGATGATCACGGGAACATCATCCATTTGTTTGAGCGTGACTGCTCGGTTCAACGTCGTCACCAGAAAGTCGTCGAAGTCGCACCGTGTGTGACGTTGTCGGAGGCGTCTCGTCAAGCAATCTGTGACGCGGCGGTTCAAGTGATGCGTCACGTCGGCTATGTGAACGCAGGGACGGTCGAGTTCCTCGTCACTGAGGATGAGTCGTTCTACTTCATCGAGGTCAACCCACGGATCCAAGTCGAACATACGATCACTGAGATGGTTACCGGGTTCGATATCGTCCAAACACAGCTCATGATCGCCCAAGGCGAGTCGCTTCACGGTGACGTGATTCACATGCCGAAGCAAGAAGATATCAAACTGCTCGGCTATGCGATCCAATCCCGTGTCACGTCGGAAGACCCGGCTAACAACTTCATGCCGGACACAGGGAAAATCATGGCCTATCGTTCGCCAGGCGGTTTTGGGGTTCGTCTCGACGGCGGGAACGCCTACGTCGGGTCTGAAATCTCGCCGTACTACGACTCGCTCCTCGTCAAGCTGTCGACGCATGGGATGACGTTCGAACAAGCGGCAGCGAAGATGGTCCGTAACTTGAACGAGTTCCGGATTCGCGGCATCAAGACGAACATTCCGTTTTTGATCAACGTCATGAAGCACCAAAACTTTATTAGCGGGGACTATAGTACGTCGTTCATCGATGATACACCCGAACTGTTCGTCTTCCCGAAACGGAAAGACCGGGGGACGAAACTCCTCAACTATATCGGGGACGTCACCGTCAACGGATTCCCGGGTGTCGGCTTGAAAGATAAGCCGATCAGCCGCTCGGTCCGGATTCCGCAAAACCTTCCGGCCGAAGCGAAGCCGGGGACGAAACAAATCCTGACAGAACTCGGTCCAGACGGTTTGGCTGACTGGATCAAACGTCAACCAGAGCTACTCTTGACGGATACGACGATGCGAGACGCCCACCAGTCGCTCCTCGCGACACGGATGCGGACGCAAGACATCTTGAATATCGCCGAGCCGACGAGTAAACTCATGCCAGAACTGTTCTCGGTCGAGGCGTGGGGCGGGGCAACGTTTGACGTCGCCTACCGTTTCCTCTCGGAAGACCCGTGGGTACGTCTCATGCGCCTTCGTGAGAAAATGCCGAACGTCTTGATTCAAATGCTCCTTCGCGGTGCCAACGCCGTCGGGTATAAAAACTATGCCGACAACGTCATCGAGAAGTTCGTCCACGAGGCGGCTTATGCCGGTGTCGACATCTTCCGTATCTTCGACAGCTTGAACAACATCGAATCGATTAAACTCGCGATCGACGCGACGCTGCCGACAGGGAAAGTCGCAGAAGCGGCAATCTGTTACACCGGTGACTTGTATGACGGAAACCGTCCGAAGTATCACTTGCCGTACTACGTCGATCTCGCCAAGCAGCTCGAAGCGAGCGGAGCTCATATTCTTGCAATCAAAGATATGGCTGGCCTCTTAAAACCTGAATCGGCGTATGCGCTCGTGTCGGCACTGAAAGACGCCGTCGACTTGCCGATTCATTTGCACACGCACGACGCTTCGGGGAATGGGATCTTCACTTACGCACGGGCGACTGATGCGGGCGTCGATATCGTCGACGTCGCAGCGAGCTCGATGTCGGGTATGACGTCGCAGCCTTCAGGTGGAAGTTTGATTTACGCACTCGACCATCACGAACGCCAGCCGAAGATCGATGCGAAGCACTACGAAGTCATCAGTGACTACTGGCAAGACGTGCGTCATAACTATGAACCGTTCGAAAGTGACATGCGTGCATCGAATCCATCGGTGTATGAGCATGAGATGCCGGGCGGACAGTATTCGAACTTGCAGCAACAAGCGAAAGCGGTCGGTCTTGGTGACCGCTGGAGTGAAGTGAAGTCGATGTACGCCCGCGTCAACATGTTGTTCGGCGATATCGTCAAAGTGACCCCGTCGTCTAAAGTCGTAGGGGACATGGCACTCTTCATGGTTCAACATAACTTGAGCGAACAGGACGTTATCGAACGAGGAAATCAACTTGATTTCCCAGACTCGGTCGTCGAGATGATGCGCGGTGAGCTCGGGTCGCCTCCAGGAGGGTTCCCGAAAGACGTCCAACAAGCGATTCTCAAAGGTGAGACGCCGCTCGAGGTCCGTCCAGGTAAACTGATCAAGCCGTACGACTTTGAAGCGGCTCAAACGAAGTTGTTTGAGAAGCTCGAACGTCCGGTGACGGACTTTGAACTGCTCGCGAACGCGCTTTATCCGAAAGTGTTCGAGGACTACGTGACCCATACGAACACGTACGGTGACGTCTCGGTGCTTGACACGTTGACGTTCTTCTATGGATTGAACGTCGGCGAGACGATCCAAGTCGAAATCGAGACAGGGAAGACGCTCATCATCAAGCTCGTTCAAGTGAGCGCTGCGAACGAAGACGGGATCCGCCTCGTCTCGTATGAGATGAACGGCGTACCGCGTGAAATCGAGATTAAAGACGTCAACGTGAAGTCGGCGACGACGAGCCGACCGAAAGTGGAACGCTCGAATTCGAAACAAGTCGGTGCCTCGATGCCAGGTTCGGTCTTGAAAGTACTCGTCGAACCAGGAAGCCGGGTCCATCGTGGGGAACAACTTCTCGTCACTGAGGCGATGAAGATGGAGACGACGATCCAAGCCGCGCAAGACGGTGAGATTAAAGCGATCCATATTAAAGAAGGCGACACAATCCAAAGTGACGACTTACTGATTGAATTTGTATAATCAAAAGAAGCATAGCCACGCTATGCTTCTTTTTTAGATAGGGAGTGGGGAAGATGAGACGAGTATGTTGGTTCCGGTCAGATTTTCGATTAAGTGACAACCATATGTTACACCGGGTCTTGAAAGACGCCGCCGACGACGATGACATCGAGTTCGTCTTTTGGCTCAATCCGAAATACTGCGAGCCGTTCGAGACGAGACACGATTATTTTTTCGCGACGATGAAGCAGTTCATGCAGGAGCTCACCGATCAAGAGATAGGGCTGCGCACCATTGTTGCCGACTCAACGGAAGCGTTTGTCGAGCAGCTCGGACGACTCGACGCGCTTTATTTTAACGCTGAGTATGTCGAGCCGTTCAAACAACGTGACGATGCGGTCATCGAAGCGCTGGGGGGAGACGTGTTAGTCATCCGTTTGCTCGACCGTCATTTATTCGCCCCGAACGCGTTCACGAAAAAAGACGGTACTCCGTATAAAGTGTACACGCCATTCAAAAAAGCGGTGTACGCCGAGACGCCGCCGCAACCGTACGACGTCGACGTCGCTCGATTGAAACAACTCGCGACGAAGAAACATGAACTACCTGATGAATTGAAACAGCAGTTTGACCGGTGTGAACGTTCGTGGAAAGCGCTCGGAGAGGAAGTGGCCATGAAACGGTTACGCGATTTTGTGGAACACCGGGTGACGAGTTACGCCGAAGACCGTGACATCCCGGCGATCGCCGGGACGAGCCGGCTGTCACCGTATTTACGGACCGGTGTGTTGTCGATTCGTACGGTCGCAGCAGCCGTCCTCGAGGCGCGGCAGTCAACAGGACGTGACACGTATTACGATGAGCTATTGTGGCGCGAGTTCTACTATATGATCATGGTCCAGTTCCCGGGACTGAAAGACCGGCCGTTCAACGACAAATATAAACACCTTGACTGGGAAGACAATGACGACCAGTTTGAGAAATGGTGCCGTGGCGAGACCGGGTATCCGATCGTCGACGCGGCGATGCGTCAATTGAACGAGACCGGCTGGATGCACAACCGGCTCCGGATGATCGTCGCTTCGTTTTTGACGAAACATCTGTTGATCGACTGGCGCAAAGGCGAGCGCTACTTCGAACGGAAGTTGATCGACTACGAGGCGGCCTCGAACATCGGCGGATGGCAATGGGCAGCTTCGGTCGGAACGGACGCCGTGCCGTATTTCCGGATCTTTAATCCGACGATCCAGTCGGAGAAGTTCGACGCGGACGGGACGTTTATCCGCAAATATGTAACCGAGTTGGCTGACGTTGACAGGAAAGCGATCCACTTTCCGGACCCGTCAGATCGGGACGGTTATATCGAACCGATCGTCGATCATAAGGCGGCGCGTGCACGGGCGCTCGAGCGGTTCAAGGACGCGCAGTGACAGATAGGCATACAAAAAGGAGCGGTCGCCCGCTCCTTTTTGTGATTCGTGATTTGGTTTGATTCGTCAGACCGTTTCTTTTCGAGCTGCGTCTACCGCTCGATTGGTGCTTCGATACGCATGGTACGCCAAGTACGAGATGATTCCGAAGTAGCACGTGATCAAGAAAGCGTGCAAGAGCGGTACGTATGTGGCGTGGCCGCCAAGGACGATCCATGCACCCGTGCCGACTTGAAGCATGATGAAGAATAGTGAGGCCCACATGCCCCGTTCGACGAGACGGTTCGTTTCGCGTCGGGCCAAATAGAGGACGTAGAGCGTGTAGAAGACGAGAAGTGCCGCCATGATGCGATGGCCCATTTGAACGTATGATTCGAACGTCCACACGTTTTGCTCACAGATCGGCCAACCGACACAAGCGTATGTCGCACCGAGGTGTCTGACGTAAGCTCCTGTGTAGACGACGACCATCGTGTAAATCGTCAACCCGTACAAGTGAATCTTTAATTTTTCGGACACGGCTTTGTGTACCCGTTCACCTTCGAATAAAAGAATCGTCAAGATGAGCAGCGAGGCGAACGAGACGAGCGAGATCCCGAAATGGAGCGCAAGAATCGCGTCCGACTGTTGCCAGATGACGGCTCCGGCGCCGATGATCGATTGGATCAACATGAAAATAAACGCGAGGAACGCGAACACTTTGACATCGAATCGATTTTTGACGACCGTGAACGTCCAAATCGTCAAGGCGATGATGAGGAGTCCCTCAATCCCTGAAACGACACGGTGACTGTATTCGATCATCGTCTCGACGCTCGGGTTCGTCGGGATCAGTTTCCCGTGACAGAGCGGCCAGTCTGCCCCGCAGCCGTCACCTGAGTCGGTTTTCGTAACAGTACCGCCCATGATCAAGACGAGCATCATACCGAGGGTGACAAGGCTTGAGAATAGTGCGAGTTTTTTATGCATTCGTTTCCACCTGCTTTTTGAGAAAAATCACTAGAATTGTGCCTTGTATGTTTTTATTTTTTTCGCCATACTTATTATACGGCTTTAGTCCGGAAAAACGAAATGGAAAAGCTTGCAATCGCTATCAAAATCGTTATCCTAGTATCGGTACAGGAATTTTACTGTGACAATTATCACACGTCCGCCATAAAAAACTCGCTATTTTACAAGCATAAACGACGTATTCTTTTTGGAAATATGGTATCTTTGTAATGAGTTAGGTGTACTTTGTTCATATTGTGTTTTTTCTGTGAAAAGAATACGAGTATTTCGTGATTATGTGGGGGGGTCAGCATGACAAAAGTCAACCCGGGAACAGTGGCAGAAGTAGACTATACAGAATCCGCCGCCTCGTTCCGTGACTATGTTGCTTTGGCAAAAATGGGAATCGTACGCGCTAACCTTTTGTTAGTGTTCGCCGGTTTCTTTGTGGCAACAACATACCAGAGTGACACGCCAGTGCTTTATTTGTTTGAAGTTTGGCCACAGCTCTTATTAACGATGTTAGGAAGCGCACTCGTCATTTCCGGGAGTTGTTACCTAAACAACTTCGTGGACCGTGATATCGACTACTTGATGGGACGTACAGACAATCGACCGAGTGTCACCGGTAAAATTTCAGGGGAGCGCATTTTACTTCTCGGACTTACGCAACTTGCGGTCGGGACATTACTTTTATTGATCGTGTCGTACGTAGCAGCAGTCTTCGGTTTAATCGGGGCATTTTTTTATGTCGTTATTTATACGATGTGGCTAAAACGGACACATACGTTGAACACGGTCGTCGGCAGTATCTCCGGAGCGGTTCCACCGCTGATCGGATGGGCCGCGATTGACCCGGCGCTTCATATCGACGCCTGGCTCATGTTCCTCGTCATGTTCTTGTGGCAACCGCCACACTTCCTCGCGCTCGCGATGCGACGCGTCGAGGAATACCGGGCGGCAGGCATTCCGATGCTGCCCGTTGTAAACGGCTTCGCGATCACCAAGCGGCAAATCATTTGGTGGATTGCGACGCTCATTCCAGCATCGCTCTTGTTTATGCATTACGGTACGGTCTACGTGATCATTGCGGCCGGTCTTGGGGGCTACTGGTTATATCTCGGTTTGAAAGGGTTTAAAGCCGAAGATGAGATCAAGTGGGCTAACAAAATGTTCTTTTATTCATTAATTTATTTAGTCGTGTGGATTGTCGCGCTGGTATTGACGGCACTTTGGTAATCGCACTCACTATATAGAAACCATTGCACATCATTTTGGGAGAAAGTGGGGATTGTTGTGAAATCATTTAAGAAGCTTCTGTTTGGCATCGTCCCGATGATGATGTTCGCGCTGCTGTTGTCAGGGTGCGGCGTAGAGGGATTGTCTGCATTGAAGCCGATGGGAGAAGGCGCTGAAATTCAGCTCCGGATCATTCTCATCAGTTTGGCAATCATGCTCTTTGTACTTGTCATCGTAACGGTCATTTACGTGTACGTGCTCATGAAATTCCGTCGGAAAGATGAATCGATTCCGAAGCAAGTGGAAGGTAGCAGCACGCTCGAAATGATTTGGACAGTCGTTCCAATCATCTTGCTCATCATTCTCGCTGTTCCGACAATCACAACGACTGTCGAACTCGCGAAAGCGAAAGAAGCGAAAAAAGAAGAAGAAATTAACGTTACAGCCAACCTGTACTGGTGGGAGTTCGAATATCCGAACGCTGGTGTTGTCACAGGACAAGAACTTGTCATCCCGGTCGGTAAACGGGTCGGTATCAACTTGACATCAAAAGACGTCATTCACTCGTTCTGGGTACCGGCTTTGTCTGGTAAGACGGATACGAACCCAGGGTTAGATAACGAGATGTGGTTGCATGCAAACGAAGCTGGTACGTTCTACGGTAAGTGTGCCGAGCTTTGTGGACCATCGCACGCGCTCATGGACTTCAAAGTCATCGCCCTCGAGCAAGCTGATTACGATCAGTGGCTCGAAGACATGAAAGCGAAGCAAGACGAAAACACAGAAAAACTTGTCGCCGACAATCAAAACTTGACGACAGGTGAGCAAGTGTACGTCGAAAGTTGCTTGAGCTGCCACGGTGGCGGTAAAGTCGCGCCGAGCTTGACGAACTTCGGTGACCGCGAGTGGTTGGCGGGTTACCTCGAAAACAACGAAGAAAAGTTGAAAGAATGGATTCGTGATCCACAAGAATTAAAACAAGGCGCGCTCATGCCTGGCTTCAGCGAAGGCCAAATCAGTGATGAAGAGTTAGATGCACTCGTTGACTTCTTGTACGATCAGAAGATTGACTAACGGGAAAAGGGGGATTTCACGTGGCACAGACCACTGCTATGCAGCAACCGCGTAAATACAATGGCATCATGGATTGGGTTACGACGGTTGACCACAAAAAAATCGGTATTTTGTATTTGTTCTCAGGAATCTTCTTCCTCCTTCTCGGTGGAATTGAAGCGTTACTTATTCGTTGGCAACTCGTCCGTCCGATGAACGATTTCGTCAGTGGCGAAGTGTTCAACCAGTTGATCACGATGCACGGGACGACGATGATCTTCCTTGCGGCGATGCCGATGCTATTCGGTTTTATGAACGCCGTCGTGCCGCTTCAAATCGGGGCGCGCGACGTCGCGTTCCCGTTCATTAACTCGCTCGGTTTTTGGTTGTTCTTCTTCGGTGGCCTCATGTTGAACCTTAGCTGGTTCTTCGGCGCTGCACCGAACGCGGGTTGGACGGCTTACGCGCCGCTCTCGACGCAACCGGAAGCGACAGGGGTCGACTTCTACGCCCTCGGTCTTCAAATCTCAGGGTTCGGTTCACTCATGGCCGGGATTAACTTCCTCGTCACGATTTTGAACATGCGGGCACCAGGCATGAAACTCATGCGGATGCCGCTCTTCACGTGGACGACGTTCGTCGCTTCGGCGTTGATCGTCTTCGCATTCCCACCGCTTACAGTCGGCTTGTTCATGTTGATGTTCGAGCGTCTGTTCGGTGCCGTTTACTTCAATCCGGCAATGGGCGGTAACGTCGTCATTTGGGAACACCTCTTCTGGATCTTCGGTCACCCGGAAGTTTACATCTTGATCTTACCGGCGTTCGGTATTTTCTCGGAAATCATTCCGACGTTTGCCCGTAAACGCTTGTTCGGTTACACGACGATGGTATTCGCTACGATGCTCATCGGGTTCCTTGGCTTCATGGTTTGGGTTCACCACATGTTCACCGTCGGTCTCGGACCGGTCGCGAACTCGATCTTCGCCGTCGCGACGATGGCCATCGCCGTTCCGACAGGGGTCAAAATCTTCAACTGGCTGTTCACACTTTGGGGTGGGCAGATCAAGTTCAACGTTGCGATGCTTTACTCGGTGGCGTTCATCCCATCGTTCCTCGTCGGAGGGATGACAGGGGTTATGCTCTCGGTCGCACCGGCTGACTATCAGTACCACGATAGTTACTTCGTTGTCGCCCACTTCCACTACGTTATCGTCGGTGGGGTCGTCTTCGGTCTTTTCGCAGGACTGTTCTACTGGTTCCCGCTCATGTTCGGCAAAGCGCTCTCTGAGAAGCTTGGCTACTGGCAGTTCTGGTTGTTCTTCATCGGGTTCCACTTGACGTTCTTCCCGCAACATTTCCTCGGATTGTTCGGGATGCCACGCCGCGTCTTCACATACTTGCCGAATCAAGGGTTTGAGACGATGAACTTGCTGTCGACGATCGGTGCCTTCTTCATGGGTGTGTCGACGATCATCTTGCTCATCGCCGTCGTCAAGGCGTTCTTGTCGAAAGACGTCGTCAAACCGGACCATTGGGAAGACGGACGTACGCTCGAGTGGACACTTCCTGTGCCGACTCCAGAGTACAACTTCGCACAAACACCGCTCGTCAAAGGGTTGGACACGTTCTGGCTCGAGAAGATGGCGGGTAACAAACGGGTTTCTGTCGCTGAACCAGTGTCAGACATCCACATGCCGAATAACTCATTGATCCCGTTCTTCATGTCACTCGGGTTATTCATCGCTGGACTTGGCGCGATTTTCCAAATGGACAACCCGGTTGTCGGTTGGTCACTTATCGTCATCGGTTTACTCATCACGTTCGTGTCGATGTTCCTCCGTTCATGGATCGACGACCACGGATTCTACATTCCAAAATCACAAATCGAAGCGGATTTGAAAGCGATTCGTGAGAAAGGAGAACAATAAATGGCACATGCAGTCGAAAAACACCCAGTGACCGGTATTCCGGCCAATCCAGAGAAAGCCACGCTGGAAGGGAAAAATAAATATGTGGCCTTCTGGTTCTTCCTTGGAGGAGAGACCGTTCTCTTCGCCTCGTTGTTTGGAACGTACGTCGGGCTTCTAAATTCTGGCGCGCCAGAGGAACTTCGCTCGTACAACATCTTTGAGATGGGGCTCGTCTTCATGATGACGATGCTCCTCCTCACGAGCTCGCTCACGAGCGTGCTCGCGATGATGAACATGAAAGCGAACAATCCAGGTCGCATGAAGTTTTGGTTGATCGTGACGCTTCTTCTCGGAGCAGGGTTCTTAGGAGCTGAGATTTACGAGTTCATCCACTACTACCATATCGGTCACACGTTCACGTCGAGTGCGTTCGGATCTGCCTTCTATACGCTCGTCGGATTCCACGGTGCTCACGTCACGTTCGGTCTCCTTTGGATCACGACGCTGTTGATCCGCAACTGGAACCGTCCGATCGATGTCTACAACGCACCGAAGTTCTACGTGTCGAGTTTATATTGGCACTTCATCGACGTTGTTTGGGTCTTCATTTTCTCGATCGTCTATCTCTTAGGGATGGTGAGCTGACATGGAAAAAAATCCAATGAACGAAACACACAAACAGTTAGAGCTTGAAGTGAAGGCAGAGTCGAGACGCGAGTATCAACTTCAGTTGATCAGTTTCGCGATGATGATTTTGCTCACGTTTGTCGCGTTCGGCGCGGTCTACGCGGAGCTCATGCCGGTATGGGCGGCGGGTGGCTTCTTGATTATCCTCGCCATCATCCAAGTGTTCTTGCAGCTGTATATCTTCATGCATATGAACAACCGTGGCAACACGTGGATTGTCGGAATGATGTGGCTTGGTATTTTCGTCGCCATCATCACTGTCGCGGCACTCCGTTTGCTCATTTGGTAAAAATGTGACAAAGGATTGAACATCTGTGGAAACATAGATGATTCAGTCCTTTTTGCTTTACTTCAAAAATAAAGGAATAGTAATCTTGAAGTGAACGGTTTCATCGGTTTGGGAGAGAAAGAAAAGGGGTGAAGGGATGCTCTGGAATACATCAGAGCTACTCAAACAGTTCGAATGGACAACGCTTTGGAGTCCGTTGTTCGGATTGTTGATGGTAGGGTTGTACGTCCTCTATGCGTTCGTCACAGAGAGAATGGCGAAACGAGGGTACGAGTCGACCACGTTGCTACAAAAGTTCAGCATGTTGTTTGCGATCGTGCTCTATTACATCGGATTTGGTAGTCCAGTCGACGTGCTCGCGCACATCATCTTCTCGGTGCATATGTTGCAGATGGTGCTCGTCTACGTGTTAGCTCCGGCGCTCGTCATTTACGGATTGCCGTATTGGGTATTTGAAAAATTATTTAGTTATAAAGTGATCGGGGCGGCGCTCAAGTTTATGACAAAACCGCTGATCGCGCTCGTGTTGTTCAACGCGTTATTTACGTTTTACCACATGCCATTCATCTTTGATTACGTGTTAACGAACTACGGGGTGCATCGCATCTTTCACGGGGCTCTCGTCGTCTTCAGTTTGACGATGTGGTATCCGGTCATCGCCCCGTTCCTCTCGGATGAAGAAGAGGGGATGTCCGATTTGAAACGGATGGTGTACATCATCGCAAACGGCGTGCTATTGACGCCTGCTTGTGCGTTCATCATCTTCAGTCAAGGAATTCTCTATGACGCCTATACGGACGTTGAGACGTTCGCGACGGTGCTCGGATACTGTATGCCGAACGGTGACGTGTCCGGTCTTGACTTAAACGCCTTGATGGGTGCGACGAACAGCGCTCTCGAAGACCAGCGCTTCGGCGGGGTATTGATGAAGCTTGGGCAGGAAGTCGTGTACGGTTTCTTCTTCGGCTGGACGTTCTTCGGTTGGGTACGCCGAACGAAATCGCTCGCGCTTGACGAAGGCATGTCATTCACACCGAACGAACCGAAAGAGAAAAAATGAACTAAGTCAAAGGGGAAACATCGATGAACTATCTTGCCTTAATTAGTGTGACATTCATTGTAATCAGTGCGATTTTGGTCGCGATCGGCTGGACGATTATCGCGCGCGACCGCCGCAATATTGAAAAGCATAAGAAAGTCATGACAGCAGCTGCCGTCGCGGCGACGACGTTCTTTATCCTTTACGTCTCGCGGACGATCTTTGTTGGGAATACCGCATTCGGAGGTCCGGACTCAGTGAAGCCGTACTATCTCGCTTTCATGATTTTCCACATCATCCTGGCGACGACAGGTGGTATCCTCGGATTGATCACACTCTATCTTGGCTATAAAAACAAGATCGAGAAACATCGTAAAATCGGACCGAAAGCATCAGTCGTCTGGTTTTTCACAGCCATTACAGGTGTGATGGTCTATGTTCTTCTCTATGTGGCGTTTGAACCGGGTGAGACGACGAACGTCTTCCGGGCCATCATCGGAGGATGACCGAAGAGAGGGGGATGAGCATGAAACGGAATAGTTACTTGACGGTCGGGTTGACGGTCGTCATTTTGATCGCTATCGGAGCGGCTTCGTATTTCCTCTTCTTCAAAGAAGATGATTTGCCGGTCATCCAAGAGCCGACCCCGTTCACGTTGACGAACGCGCTCGATGGCCAACCGTATAACTCAGATAACGGCAAAGTCAAAATCGTCACGTTCTTTTATACGAACTGTCCCGACATTTGTCCGCTCACGCTACGCGACTTCATGAAACTCGAGCAAGACTTGAAGGCGAACGACTTGTACGGTACTGACGTCGAACTCGTCGCCATCACGGTCGACCCGGAAGTCGATACGATCCCGGTACTTGAGAACTACGGAGCGGCGTTCCAAGCTGAGCCAACTGGATGGAAGATGTTGACCGGTGACAAAGCCGACATCGACCGGATCACTCGTCAGCTTCAGTTCTATTATTCGAAAGCGAATAGTGGACTTGTCACCCACGCGACGACGATGTATATCATCGACCGTCACCACGATGTTCGTGCAGTCGCGCAAATGGCGAC
Source organism: Exiguobacterium sp. SH5S4 (assembly GCF_004337045.1). Classification (NCBI taxonomy): domain Bacteria; kingdom Bacillati; phylum Bacillota; class Bacilli; order Caryophanales; genus Exiguobacterium; species Exiguobacterium sp. SH5S4. Next base: position 213,361 of record NZ_SJUQ01000002.1, on the reverse strand, counting down.
GACAGGAGAAAAACCAGTCGACATCGAAACCATTATGGAGGACGTGTTGGTGCTCGTTGCAGAAAAGGAGTGAAGAAGATGAACGATACGATGGCTGTCATCGGAAACGATTATTCATACGGAGATGTGACGATTGCAGAGCGGGCGATCGAGGATTTGATTGCGTGCAGCGCGATCGAATTCGGATTGCGTGAAGTGAAAATCGTGTCGCTCTCGAAAGAGCGGTACGATTATCTACTGAGCGCACCCGTCTCGCTCAGCGAGGCAGAGCGATTGTACCTCTACGTCCGCGACCAGTTCGATCTATTGCTCGGACAAGTCGACGTGACGCTAAACGTCATTGCAAGTCGTTAAGTGTATGTAAAAATGGAGAACCCACAGCGGGTTCTCCATTTTTGTTGAGTGGCCATAAGAAAACCCTTTCAGTTATGAAAGGGGTTAGACTTCTAACGTCTCGGCGAGTGCCGCCAATCGGCGCTCACAGTCGCGAACGATTTCTTCTGGGAACTCTTCGTCGTACTCGACGCCGTGCGGGTAGTAATGTTTCCCGAGAATCGGTGTCACCATTTTAACGACCGCATGACGGTCCTCGATTTGGCCTTCAATCGCATAAACCGGCAAGCGCAGGTAAAACGTCTCGCCCGTCGATTGCTTCTCGTACTTCATATCATACGTCGCACGCTCATAGTCCCAAGCGCCTTCACGGATGAAATGATGATGATCCATGATCGTCTCGAGCAAACCGAAGCGGATCTCTTTTCCCTCGATGTGGAACTGCTCAAATTTCATCATAATCCCCCTTTTCCCTAATAAACCTCATATGTCATCATATCATATTCGAAAACGTTCTTGGAATAACGTGTGTTCAAATTGTGAAAAAAAGATGAACGGTCAAGACATCGTTTCGAGATACGCCGCAATCTTGTCGGGAAGTCTCACGCCGAGCGGCATCAATCCTTCTGAACCGAAGAAGACGTTGAATTCCAAAATGTAAAAATTATCCCCTGAGACGATGACGTCGAACGCGGCGTGATTGATGTGAAGTGTCTTTGCGATCGAGAGCACTTCTTCCACGACGTGACCTGGGATATCGTCATACGAGAAGTGGGCACCTTGGGCGACGTTGTTTAAAAAGGCCTCACTGACGCGCCAATAAGAACCGACGACTTCTTCGCCGATGACGATGATGCGCAGGTCGCGGTCGTTCGGGATGAACTGTTGGACGTAAAACGTCTCGTGTTTGTCGACGTATTCGAGCCATTCTTGTTCATTTTTAATGAGCCAGACGCCTTGACCCATCGAGGACTTGGCGGTCTTGGCGACGAACGGGTATTCGAACTCTTCAATGACGCGTTCGATCGTGTACGGGTTCTTCCCGTAAATTAACGTCTTCGGGATGCGATGCGGGAACGTCGCTGTGAAAGCGCGTGTCATCTCGATTTTATCGTGCCCGAGGTGGTACGTCGCCGGAGACGGGAAGATCGGTTTGTTCAACCCGTAAATGATCGAGTTGACCATCCAGTACTCCGGGAAGAGGACGAGATCGGCCGCCCGGACTTTATCGAGCTGATCATAATAATATTCTGGTTTCGCATAGTCGGTTTTCATACCGGCCGAGCGAATCATGTTAAACGAGACTTTTTTCATTGTACACCGCACGAAGCGGTGGTTCACTTCCTTTCTGCATTTACGTCACGTTCAATTATAAGTCCGATTGCTCACAGAGGGAATCAATTGTGGTAAAATCATGTCAGAAAGGGTGAAAGCCATGATTATTACTGAACAGACGATTGATTTGCTCGATCAAACAGAAGCATTGACTGCCTTGATCGAGACGAGCGAATCGTTCCAAACATATATCGCGACAAAACAAGCTCGCGCTCGCTCGAAAGAAGCCCAGGAAGTCGAACGGGAATTTTTACGAATGAAAGAAGATTATGAGTACGTGCAACGGTTCGGGAAACATCACCCGGATCACGATCGTATCAAAAAAGAGATGCATCTCGTGAAGCGTCGTCTCGACGTGCAACCGGAAGTGGCCGCCTTCAAAAAGGCGGAACGTAACTTGGATAAGTTACTCGGAGAAGTGAGTGAGCTGTTGGCGTTCTCGGTATCTCCAAAAATCAAAGTCCCTACCGGCAACCCGTTCTTCGATGAGGGTGGCTGTTCCGGTGGCGGAAGCTGTGGCGGAGGAGGCGGAAGTTGTGGATGTGCTGGCTGAATCATTCGAGTTAAAAGGTCGAATCGGACTCGTCGTTTACGTGCAGTCGCTCAAACAAGTGAAAGCACTGCGTCGCTACGCAAACTTATATTACGTCTCGAAGCGTGAGAAGTACGCCTTTTTATATACGGACTTAGAAGACCATGAGACGATCATCGAGAAAATCAGTGCCTTGCCATTCGTCGACGCGGTCGTTCGGAGCGAACGGCCTTTCATTGCCGAGACGTACGAGCCAAAGCAGAAATAAACGGGCGAGATGAAGGTGGTGACGCCTTCATCTTTTCTAATGGAGGATCAACGATGCGAGTCATTTCAGGAGAACGAAAAGGGACGCGCCTAAAGGCGGTCCCAGGGTCGACGACACGACCGACGGCAGATAAAGTAAAAGAATCATTGTTTAATATCATCGGCCCTTACTTCGCCGGGGGGGATGCCCTCGACCTTTACGCGGGGAGTGGCGGTCTCGGGATCGAGGCGTTATCACGGGGGTGCGACCGTGCCGTCTTCGTCGATCGTCATGGGAAGGCGATTCAAACGATACAGGACAATCTACGGGCGACGCGTTACGAGGCACAGGCGACGGTTCAAAGGCAAGACGCGCGGGCCGTCCTCGACCAACTCGCCGAGGCGGGGCGGTCGTTTAAACTCATCTTCATGGACCCGCCGTACCATGAGGAAGAACATGAATCGTTTTTACAACTCATTGAATCGAACCGACTGTTGACAGACAACGGCGTCGTCGTCTGCGAACATGGCAGCGAGACGACGTTGCCGGATCGGGTCGGTCTGCTCGAAAAAATTAAGGTTCAACGCTACTCGTCTGTTATTACGATCAGCCTTTACGAGTACGCAACGACCGAGGAGTGAACATATGAAACGGATCGCGATTTGCCCGGGGAGCTTTGACCCGATTACGAACGGACATTTAGATATTATTGAGCGGGCGGCAGCCATCTTTGATGAAGTGATCGTCGCGGTGCTCGAAAACTCGAGCAAGGCACCGTTATTCAACGTCGAAGAGCGGCTCACGCTCATTCGGGAAGTGACATCGCATTTACCGAACGTGTCAGCGGACGCGTTTGGCGGGCTGCTCGTCGAGTATGCCGCTAAACGAGAAGCAGCGACGATCGTCCGCGGTCTTCGGGCCGTCTCTGACTTCGAATACGAACTTCAGATCGCTTCGATCAACAAGAAGTTAAACGAGGACGTCGAGACGCTGTTTATGATGACGAATAGCAAATACTCGTTCCTTAGTTCGTCGATCGTGAAAGAAGTCGCCAAATACGGCGCCTCGGTCGCTGAACTCGTTCCCGAACAAGTCGAACAGGCACTTCGGAAAAAATATGAAGTGAGTCAACAGCAATGAAGCCGCTGAAGATCGGCTTCGGTATCCTCGTCGCCGTGCTCATCTTTCTATTTGCCCCGTTACCTTATTACATCACGTATCCGGGCGAAGCGACGACCATCGAAAACTTTATGACGGTTGAAGACGGGACGAAAGATGCGGGTGAACTGATGATGGTCACGATCTCGCAACGACGGGCGACACCGCTTTGGCTCGTCGGGAGCTGGTTCACGCCGTTCACGGAAGCGAGTCCGTCTAGTCGCTATTTGTATGACGGCGAAGGGGAAGACGATTACGAGCGAAGACAGCAGCTGCTCATGTCATCGTCGCAGCAAGCAGCCATCCAATACGCGTACGGTCTAGCCGAAGAGGACGTGACCGTCACGTTTGACGGCATGTACGTCTCGGCTCCAATCACCGGGTCGCTCGCGGCGAACGTCCTTAAACCAGGTGACGTCATTACAGCGCTTGACGGCCAATCGTTCGCGTCACGTCTTGATTTCATCGATCGCGTCTCGGCGTTCGAGACGGGCGATGAAGTGACGATCACGCTCGAACGGGATGGACGGGAACGTGTCGTGAAGACACTCGTTCAACCGCTCGACCGGAGCGGGAGCCGTGTCGGTCTCGGGATTTATGAGCCACTGCCGGTGCAAGATGTGCGCACAGAACCGGACGTCACGTTTGAACTGACGAACGTTGGGGGGCCCTCGGCCGGGCTCATGTTCACGCTAGAGATTTATGATCAGTTGACGCCGGGTGACTTGGCGGGCGGTGAGACGATTGCCGGTACTGGTACGGTCGATGAAGAAGGAAACGTCGGTCCGATCGGTGGGGCGTGGCAAAAAATCGTCGCGGCTGACCGAGCCGGTGCCTCGGTGTTCTTCGTGCCGGCCGGTTCGAATTATGATGAAGCGCTGGAATCACTCGACCGGATCGAGAGCGATATTGCAGTCGTTCCGGTCGAAACGGTCGAGGACGCCATCGATTATTTGGAGTCGATGAATTGAGGGGTTTGCATATGCTCGAGCAGTGACCGGTTGCCGAGAGGTAACCGGTACGCCTCGGTCACACGAGCTTCGAACGCTAAATCAGACTGGTACTTGCTGACGAGCGGGACCGTTTTTTTTATGTCTTTCAAGACGCTACGGCCAATCGCATTGAATGCGAGCGGACGGACGTATGGGACTTCGTCAAATCGTTCCGGAAGTTCGTCACGTTTCCAATGGATGAGGACCGAGACGAGAGCGCGCTGGATGGCGGTACGTGTATAGCGTCGCGTCAACAGACCGCCCATAGCTTGTTCGAACGTCGGTGCGAGACCGGCTTCGATCAAGCGAGGGGACAACGAAGCGTCAATGCCGACGAGTTGTTCGAGCTCTGACTTCGGGATCGTCCGTAACTTGAATTGCAAGACAGGCCAATAGAGCGACCAGTGGGCCATCGACGTCTGCTGGAATAACGCCCGTGTCGCTTCTGGGACAGCCCGGACACTCCCGGTCTCGAGATAGTGGGCCCGGACGCCCGTTGCCGACATGACGTCCGAGACGCCTGTATCGTGATAACCGGCCCCAAGACGCTTTACGGTATGGAGTGAGATGGTGCGAGCGGCTTTCGCGTAATGATAGGCGAGAATGTTGTTTGGGAGCGTCAAATCAAAAGTTGGATAAAGGGCCGCAAACGCCTCGCTCGATGCTTTGGCGGATGACTTGCCTGCTTTTAAGGCGTGTTGGAGCGCGTCGTGATAGGCGGGTGACGCTTCGATGCCAGCGTGTGCCGCGCGCAGGATCGCATCGGCGTCGCCGCTCTCACTGCCGAACGACAGCGTTTGGCATCCGATTTGTTCCGCGATGGCGACAGCCGCACTCGCGAACCGGTCGGCGCGTTGGACGCCGTAACAAGTCGGCAGTTCGATCACAAGGTCGATCGCCCCTGTTTTGACTGCTGCCGCTGCCCGGCTCCACTTGTCAAAAGCAGCCGGTTCACCGCGCTGTGTGAACTGGGCACTCATGATGGCGATCATGGCGTCGGCACCCGTTTCGATTCGAGCTGTTTTTGCCTGATAGAGATGTCCGTTATGGAACGGATTGTACTCCGCGATGATGGCCGTCTTTTTCATAAATTTACTCCTTTGCATTGTCGATTGGATTGGTGTAAGATAGGTAAGTACGCTTTGGCAAAGCGCCGTCGCCAACTGATTTTAGTGTAAAGAAAAAACATTGACAAAACAAGTTGGCCTATCTATAATTCATATTGTTGCAATTGAGGTGATTCGGATGAAGTGGTCTATTGCACAGCTACTTAAGCTACGAAACCAGGATGACAGTTTTTCCATCGATGAGATGGTTGAACTCGAAGAGCTTACTCAGCTCCATCCGGATATCCGTTCGATTCGCCCGGTGCATGTGCACGGGGATGCGTCGTTCACATCTAATCAAGTTACATTCAATTTGAAGGTTCAAGGGGACCTGACGTTGCCAGATGCGCGTACGTTAGAGGATGTCGTCTTTGAATTTGATATTGAATCGCTCGAGCCTTTCTTTTTGGAGAATGGGCGTTATACGGAGCAATTCGATGATGTCAATTTGCCAGAAGGAAATACGATTGATCTGCGACCGATCGTAAAAGAGCTCATCATGTTAGAAGTCCCGATTCAAATTTTCGGGAACGAAACAGACAAAACTCAGGTTGAAGGGGAAGGCTGGTCTCTCATTGACGAACAGCCGGACGACCAACCAAAAATTGACCCGCGCCTCGCGGGCCTTGCTGACTTGTTCTCTAAAAAAGAGGACGAGAACGGCTAACTTTTCAAGGAGGTGGACAACGATGGCAGTACCATTCCGTAGAACGTCGAAAACTCGCAAACGTCTTCGTCGTACTCACTTCAAACTTAACGTACCTGGTATGAACGAGTGCCCGAACTGTGGCGACATGAAACTTTCACACCGTGTTTGCAAATCTTGCGGACATTACAACGGTAAAGAAGTAACAAGCAAATAATGCGAAAAGAAGCGGTCTCCTTGGAGATCGCTTCTTTTTTTAATTGTGTGGTCCTGGAAACAGATTGTGGTAAAATTCTTTGTGCACACTGTTTGTGGAGGGATAGCGAATGAAGCCGATCAAACGAATTGGGATTATCGGGAACGGGGCTGTCGGGATGTTGATGGCGTCGTTACTCGCGAAAGACTATAGCGTCACCTTGTACGGTCGAGGCGAAGAAACGAGAGACGTCATAATCGAACGAGCCGGTATGACGCAGGGGACCGTCGCTGTCCCGCTCAAACCGGTACATACACTCAACGAGACGGAAGCGGACGTTTTTTTCGTGACGACGAAAGCGCACCAAGTGCGCGCGGCGACAGAACGACTTACCGGGGACGTCCCTGTGTTCATCTGCTCGAACGGGATTGCCCATCTCGAGTACGCTCGGGAACGAGGGTTCCACTTAGGCGTCATCGAGCACGGGGTGACGCGAGACGAAAATCGAATTAACCATAGCGGTCTCGGCCGAGTTCGGATCGGGAGCTTGCATGCTCTACAGCCGCTCACGTTCATCGCCTCGCCGCTCCAAGTCGTGTGGGAAGCGGATATCGAACAAGTCGTCGTTGAAAAGTTGTTTGCGAACGCGATCATCAATCCGATCACCGCACTTTGTCGCGTCCCGAACGGAGCCGTCGCCGAGCCGCCTTGCCGCGAAGTCGCGCAAGCGATCTATGAGGAGCTGACACCGCTGTTCGATCAGTTCGTGCCTTATACATATATTGAGACGATCATCGAGAAGACAGCTCAAAACCGCTCTTCGATGCTTCGAGATATCGAGGCCGGACGTATGACCGAGGTCGATGCCATCTTGACCCCGCTCTTGAAACGGGCCGAGGACAGAGGCCGAAAACTGACGGTCATCCCACTCATGCAAAAATTGATAATAGGAGCGAGCGCATCGTGTTAGTGTATATCGTTTCATTTCCGCTTGTCATATGGTTTATGGTGTATATGATACTTAGAAAAATCATGCCGAAATCGGTCAATACGTTTAAACTTGTCTGCGATGCCGGAGTGTTCCTCTGGTTTTATGCGTGTGCGGTCCTATTAGAGACACTCGTCGGGGACGACGTCTTTTGGTTGCTCTTAGCCGTCTGCTGCGCTATTTTTCCGGCAAATGCGATTTGGCAGCGAGTCCGACACGAAGAAGTCTTATATACAAAAATGTTCGTACACGGCTGGCGATTGTTATTTTTACTACTCGTCCCGTTACACGCCGTGTTGTTCACGCTCGGTGTCGCAAATGAAATGATTCATTGACCGTTTGAAAGGAAGTCGTTATACGTGAGGATAGAGTCGCTAGACGCCATGTACAGTCCATCTTCCCCGATGATCCAAATCGAAGCGGGATATACGAAGTGGCTGGACTATAAAGGAATGGACGAGCTCGAAGCTCGAGCGAGCGAGCTTGAAGGACGCTCATACCCGCATCTGGAATCGTTAGCAGAGATTCTTCGGGCGCAACAGACGGTTCACGGTCCGCTCTCGGACGTGCTTGACTCAAAACTCGACGCGCTCGCGAAAGGCGAGGCGTTCACGATTGTGACCGGACAGCAAGTCGGCGTCTTCGGGGGCCCGTTGTTTGCGGTGTATAAGCTGTTAACCGTGCTCAAACGAGCGAAACAGGCGGAGGCCGTGCTCGGTAAGCCGGTCATCCCGATTTTTTGGATGGCGACCGAGGATCATGACTTCGCCGAGATCAACCATGTGTACGCCCCCCAGCCGTTGTCACGGCAACTGCGGAAAGAAGCGTTATCGACCGTTCCGCTCGCAGGGAAAGCATCGGTCGGAGAACTCGAATTCGACCGTCTCAAAATCGAACTCGTCCAAATGTTGCAACGTCTGTTCGTGTCGGAGACAGAGACTGTCCATACGGCGACGCTTTATCGTGAGCTTGTCGCCTTACTCCAAGCGAGTCATTCGTTCGCACAATTTTTTGGGAAGATGATGCGACGTTTCGTCGGGAACGATTTTCTCCTGTTCGACCCGCATCAGCCTGACGTACGTCGGCTCGAACGTGAGGCGTTCAAACAGTTGATCGTGCAACACGACCGCATGCACGAAGTGCTCCGCGACTCATTCGAGGACGGCATGCCGTCCGTAGAACTGAACCGCGATGCGGCCCACGTGTTTTATCATGACGGGACGCGTGAATTGTTGACGAAAGAACGAGATGTCTTCACGACGAAACGCGGTCACCGCTTCACGGAGGCGGAACTGTTACACGAAATTGACGAGCATCCCGAACGGTTCTCGAATAACGTCGTCTCCCGGCCGCTCATGCAAGATTACTTGTTCCCGACGCTCGCATACGTCGCCGGTCCGGGTGAAATCGCCTATTGGCTCCAACTTCGTCCGTTGTTTCATGTATTCGGTTGGAAGATGCCGTTGTTGATCCCGAGACTTGGCGCTGTTGTCATGTCGACGAACGACGAGAAAAAACTCGCTCAAGAAGGGACCACGCTCGTCGATTACTTGACGAATCCGCTCCCGGACCATTCGTTCGATGACGAGTCGTTTGACCAAAGTCTGTATGCCTACCGCACGCTGTCTGAAGCAATCGGGCATGAGGCAGGAAAGCGCGGGCATCGCTTTGAGACGAACGCGCGGCATATCCTTGACCGTCTCGCTGACGAGATGCGGGCCGAGGCGAAGCGCGAGCAGTATCGTTTGAATCGACGCCGGATCCATCTGTCGACACGCTTGCTGCCGATGGACGCACCGCAAGAGCGGATCTGGTCGATGGTCCCACTGATGAATCGTCACGGAGACGATTTATTCGTTCGGTTACGCGCCGCCTATGAACAGGCGGAATGGGAGCGCTGTTTAGTCAAAATCTGATTGTGAAATCGTAAATGATCGAGGTTCTCCACTTGTTTGGAGAACCATTTTTTGTTTGTTACCTTTTTGTTTCCTATTTTCGCTAAAAACCAATGCGTAGCTTGACATTTTTATGATAAAGTAAATGTAATAAACTAGTTGAAAAATGTAGGTTGAGAGGGTTTTTGTATGTTTGAGCATGAAACGGTTTTAAAAATGGAGTCTGTTGATGGACTGAACATCAAACCGGACGGAATTTACGTCGATTGTACGTTAGGGGGAGCCGGTCATAGCGAAGAGATTGTGAAACGCCTGACGACGGGCCATCTTTACGCCTTCGACCAGGACGATGTCGCACTCACGCACGCCGCTGAGCGTTTGGCTCCATATGAGGACCGGGTTACGTTTATAAAGAGCAACTTCGTCCATCTGAAAGATGAGTTAGCGGCACGAGGTGTGACACAAGTCGATGGAGTATTATTTGACCTCGGTGTCTCTTCACCACAGTTAGATGAGGCAGAACGCGGCTTTAGCTATAATTTTGATGCTCCGCTCGATATGCGAATGGACCGGTCACGAGATTTTTCGGCGTATCACGTCGTCAACGAATGGCCGTTCGGGGACCTCGCCCGCATTTTCTTTACATACGGGGAAGAGAAGTTCTCGAAACAGATTGCGCGTAAAATCGAACAAGCCCGTGCCGTCAAGCCGATTGAGACGACGTTCGAACTCGTCGAATTGATTAAAGACGCAATTCCGGCGCCGGCGCGACGCAAAGGCGGCCATCCGGCGAAACGGACGTTCCAAGCGATCCGCATCGCTGTGAACGACGAATTGAACGTGTTCGATCGTGCCGTCCAAGACGCGATTGACATGCTCGCCATCGGTGGACGGATTTGTGTGATCACGTTCCATTCACTTGAAGACCGCATCTGTAAGCAGGTTTTCAAAGAGAAGAGCCAGTATCCACAGTTGCCAAAAGGATTGCCGATTATCCCAGAAGAGTTCGAACCGGAATTGAAGCTGATCACACGCAAGCCGATCACTGCCGGAGATAACGAACTTGAAGACAACCGCCGGGCCCGGTCGGCCAAACTTCGGATCGCTGAAAAACAAAAATAGATTGTACGTAGGAGGGATACCTGATGCCAGAAGCTGCCCGCAAGGCTCTGCAGCCTCAAATTTCACCGAATCGAAATCCGATTCCGCAAGAACGACCAATACCAGCTCCGAAACGACGTACGTTGACCTTGTTCGAATCCATCCTGTACCCGACGATGATTTTCTCGGTCGTCTTGTTCGGTGGCATCACGGTGTCGAAACATAACGAAGCGTACAATATTATGCGAGATACGGCTGTCATCAACCAAGAGATGAACACGATCTCGAAAGAGAATGAAGAACTGAAGTATGAGATTGCCCAACTAAGCTCACCTGAGAGAATTTATGCGATTGCTGACAAGCTCGGCATGCAGTTCAATGAAAAGAATGTTTTGGTGATCGACTGATGAATTCTCTACAACAGAGTAAAAAAAGAGTGGCGTGGGTGGCGATCGTTTGCTTCACACCACTCTTTTTATTTTTTGTTGGCTGGTTCCTCTACTTGTCCGTCTTTCAGACGTACAAAGGGGAGAACATGCTCGCTTTCGCTGAAGAAGAGCGCTGGAAGGCTGTCAGTACACTTAAGGCGGAGCGTGGAGAGATTTTTGATCGGTTCGGGCAACCGATTGCGATCAATATCCCGTCCTACCGGATTGTCGCGGTCTTGAAGTTAGGGGGAGAGCGGGTCGAAAACAAGACGCTCTTGCCTGACGAGTTCAAGGACGCGTCTAAAGAGCTTGCGACGGTCATCCCGATGACCGAAGCCGATATTTTGAAACGGCTCGAACAAAATGTCGATCGCGGTCAAATTGAGTTCGGGGTACCGGGCCGGGATTTGACGGTCGAACAAAAAGAAGCGATCGATGCGTTTGAGATTCCGGGCATCACGTTCGTGGAAGAACCGAAACGCTATTACCCGAATAAAGTCTTTGCTTCATCCGTCGTCGGCTACGCCCAAAAGATTGATCAAAATGGGCGCATCGAACTCGTCGGAGAACTTGGAATCGAAAAATCGCTCAATGACGTGCTGAGTGAATCGTACGGTTTATATCGTTTCGAGAAAGATTTAGCAGGCCGACAGCTCGTGTCGAGCGATGAACAACTAAAAATCGACCCGGAAGACGGGGCGGACGTCCAGTTGACGCTCGATCATCGCATCCAACAACTGCTTGATACGAAAATGGATGAACTGTATAAAGAATATAAACCGAAAAATGCGACGGCGATTATCATGGATCCAAAGACTGGTGAGATCATCGCCTTGTCCGATCGTCCGTCTTTTGATCCGAATACCCGTGAGATCACGTCTTACAGCAACTTCTCTGTCTCATCTCGCTTTGAGCCGGGTTCGACGATGAAAATCTTCACACTCGCCGCAGCGATCAATGAAGGTGTTTACAACCCGAACGAGCTGTATAAATCCGGGTCTTACAAGTATGGCAAGACGGTGTTCAATGATTATAACGTCACTGGATGGGGTACGATTCCTATGGTGGAAGGCGTCTGGCACTCTTCGAACGTCGCCTTCTCGATTTTAGCGAATGAACGACTCGGACTCGGCCGATACGAAGATTACTTCAAGGCGTTCAAGTTCGACCAACGAACAGGCGTCGATTTGCCGGGAGAAGTGAACAGTCAATACGACTTCGATAGCCCGATGAACGTGTTGATCACAGCATGGGGACAATCGACGGCGATGACACCGATGCAAATCCTACAAGCGACTTCCGCGATTGCGACCGATGGGACGATGAAACAACCGTACGTGATTAAAAAAGTCGTCAACCGTGAAACGGGCGAGACGATTCGGACGACCAATCCGAAAACTGTCGGTCAACCGGTCACGGAAGAAACGGCCAAGCTGACACGCGAAGCACTCGACGGTGTCGTCAATAGTGATCTCGGAACCGGTCAACTGTATGCGCTCGATAATTATCGCGTCATCGGAAAAACCGGGACGGCTCAAATTGCCGAAAATGGGAAGTACTTGAGCGGTCAGTACATCCACTCGTTCGTCGGAATGGCACCGAAAGATGATCCGGAACTCGTCATGTATATTGCGGTCGACCGACCGAACGGCGACTCGTCGACGACGGGTCCGCGCATCATGGCGCCGCTGTTCAAGGATGTCATGGACGTGGCGTTGCGCTATCGAAGCGTCGAACCGGAAAAACAAACAAAAACAATCGATGCGTCGACGAAGACGACGGAAACATACGTCGAGCTTGGTCGTGATGAGGCGGTCAAGCAGGCGAAAGCCGCTTCGTTCGAACCGATCTTACTCGGTAGCGGGGACGATGTCGTCGCTCAAAGCCCGGTCGAAGGGCAATCGTACGTCGTCGGGGAGCGCCTCCTGTTGAAGACGGAGGACTCGTTCACGATGCCGAACCTATCAGGCTGGTCGCTTCGTGATGCGAAACGATTGGCGACGCTCTATCAATTGAATTTAGAAATAGACGGAACGGGTTTTGTCACTTCCCAGTCAATCGGGAAAGGCAAGCCGGTCAAGAACGGGGCGACACTCAAAGTGAGGCTCCAATCACCGTCGAACTAACGCATAGGGATGAAGAGGGCCTCGGCTCTCTTTTCCTTTGTCACAGGAGGAAATAAGGATGGAACAGTTAACGATACAAACACTTGCTTCTTGGTTTGGGATGGAGACGGACGACACACGTGAGGTCCGTCATGTCGCGACCGACTCGAGGGACGGTAATGAGGACGGATTGTTCGTGCCGATCATCGGGGCTCGCGTCGATGGCCACGACTTCATCGATGCGGCCGTCCAAAAAGGCGCAATCGTGACGTTTTGGGAGCAGGGGCGTCCGCTGCCGGAAGGGGTTGTGGCGATTCCGGTCGAGTCACCGCTAAAGGCGCTGCAAGAAGCGGCGGCACGATACTTGGCTGAAATCGATCCGTTCGTGGTCGCGATCACCGGTTCAAACGGCAAGACGTCGACGAAAGACATGGTTGCCGTCGTTCTCGGGGAAAAGTTCAAAACGCACAAGACGGCTGGAAACTTCAACTCGGACGTCGGTCTGCCGCTGACCGTACTGCGAATGCCTCGTGATACGGAAGTCGCGGTGCTCGAGATGGGGATGAACGGATTTGGGCAAATCGAGTTGTTATCGAAGCTTACCAAGCCTGACGTCGCGTTCGTGACGAACATCGGCGAGTCGCACGGCGAACAAGTCGGCGGTCGCTCAGGGATCGCTAAAGCGAAACTTGAGATTAAAGCCGGGCTCAAACCGGACGGGGTGCTCATCGTCGATGCCGACGAGCCGCTTTTGGCCAACGAAGGTTACCGAGTCGGTTACGACGCGACGGCAGATGGGAAACTTGAAGTCGTCGAAGCGACGTTTGACGCCTCGATTTTCCGCTATAATCACGAGTTTTATGAGTTAAAAGTGCTCGGAGCCCACCAAATCCGGAATGCGGCATATGCGATTGCGTGCGGACTCAAATTAGGTCTTGATCACGAGACGATCCAACGCGGTCTGAATCGGGTTCAATTGACATCGATGCGGATGGAGAAGCAAATGTTCGGTGACGCGCATTTGATCAATGACGCCTACAATGCGAGCCCGACATCGATGATTGCCGCCATCGAGACGGTGAAAACGTTAGAAGGCTTTAGCCGTCGTGTCCTCGTCCTCGGGGATATGTACGAGCTCGGGACAGATGAACAGGCCCAGCACGAGAGTGTCGGCCGCGTCATCACGGCGCCTGTGACCGATTGCGTGCTGATCGGCGACAAAGCGAAATGGATCGCACAAGGGATCAGTGACCCGCGCGTGAATGTGACGATGGTCCCAACGGTAGAGGAAGCGAAAGCACTCCTCAGCAGTTATCAACGGCCACAGACTGTGATATTGTTAAAAGCATCGCGAGGACTTGCGCTTGAGCGTTTAGTCCAATAAATAGAGTAGTGAGGTACGAATATGTTAATCAGTTTAATCGTCTTAATCAGCTCATTATTGACCGTATTGGTCGTCATGCCGCGGGCCATCCCGGCGCTTCGTAACTTAAAGTTTGGTCAAGAGATCCGGGACGAGGGTCCGGATTGGCACCAAAAGAAATCAGGGACACCGACGATGGGCGGGATCGTCATCCTGCTCGCACTTCTTGTCGGTTTTCTCGTTTCGATCGTGTTTGGAGAAGCGGTCGCCGGATTCGGGACGCTCTTGTTCGTCACGCTCGCGTTCGGGATCATTGGATTCCTCGACGACTACATTAAAGTCGTCAACAAACGCAACCTTGGATTGACATCGCTCCAAAAGTTGATTGGCCAAATCATTGTCTCGGTGTTGTTCGTTTGGTTCTTATCGCTTGGCGGCGGGCTCGACACAACAATCAGCATTCCGTTCACATCGATCGCGTTTGACACGGGCTGGTTCTACATCGCCATCGTCATCTTCTGGCTCGTCGGCTTCTCGAACGCCGTCAACTTGACGGACGGTTTGGACGGTCTCGTTTCGTTCTCGGCCATCCCGACGTTTGCGTTCTTTGGGATTTATGCGTTAGGGCAAGACGAAGTCGGCATCGCCTGGTTTGCGTTTAGTACGGTCGGAGCACTCTTTGGGTTCCTCGTCTTTAACAAATACCCGGCGAAAATTTTCATGGGTGACACGGGTTCGCTCGCTTTAGGCGGAGCGGTCGCTGGTCTCGCCCTCATGTTGAAACTTGAATTATTGCTCGTCTTCGTCGGCATTATTTTTGTCATCGAGACGCTCAGTGTCATCTTGCAGGTCATCTCGTTTAAAACGACGGGGAAACGGATCTTTAAGATGAGTCCGATCCACCACCATTTCGAGATGGTCGGCTGGTCAGAATGGCGCATCGTATTGACGTTCAGTGGAATTAGCTTGATCACGGCAGTATTGTCGTTACTTCTCATGTAATGGATGGTGGAAGACATGAATCAACAGTGGAATGGTAAGCGAGTCCTCGTACTCGGGGCGGCTCGGAGCGGTATCGCAGCTGCCGCCTATTTAAAGGCGGTCGGCGCAGACGTAGTGATCAATACGGGCAGTGAGCCAACAGAAGCAGAGCAGGCAAAGATTGAAGCGCTAAACGTAAAAACTGTCTTCGGCTCGCATCCGCTTGAACTGTTAGACGAAGCTGAACTGATCGTCAAGAATCCGGGTATCCCTTATCAGATCCCGTTACTAGAAGAAGCGATTGCGCGTCACATCCCGATTTATACGGAAGTCGAGCTCGCTTATTTGGCAACAGAGGCAGATTTTGTCGCCATTACCGGGTCGAACGGTAAAACGACGACGACGACGCTCGTTCATGAGCTGTTAAAAGGTGGCGAACGTCCTGTCCACGTGGCGGGGAACATCGGGTTTCCGGCCATCGAAGTCGCGACGCAAGCCGCACCGGACGACCTGATCGTGATCGAACTATCGAGCTTTCAGCTAATGGGAGTGGAAGCGTTCCGTCCCCGCTCGGCAGCACTGCTCAACTTGTCAGAAGCCCATCTTGACTATCACGGTGACTTTGAATCATACGCTGACGCGAAAGCGAATCTGTTCCAAAACATGACGCCTTCAGACCGGGTCGTCGTCAAAGGTGAGGATCGAGAAGTCATGAAGCGAGTGCCGACTGGACTTTCAGCCCAAACGTTTGGCTATGAAGCCGGTGACGCGCATGTCGATTCAGGATGGATCACTTTGCATGGCGCACGGATCATGCCGGTGTCAGAACTTGCGCTTGGAGGCGCCCATAACGTCGAGAACGTATTGGCCGCGCTCTTGTTGATCGAGCCGTTTGACATCCCGACTGATCATATCGAGCACGTCTTGCGCACGTTCGGCGGCGTCGCCCATCGGACGGAGAGCCTCGGCCGTGTGCTTGGCCGTCGCGTCTACAACGATTCAAAAGCGACGAACAACGTCGCTGCCGAAGCGGCGCTCACTGGTTTCGAATCACCGATCGTTTGGTTATGCGGCGGGCTCGAACGTGGAGCCGACCTGACATCACTCGTTCCGGCGATGAAACGGGTGAAAGCTGTCATCGCTTACGGCGAGACGGCTGAACGGTTCAAAACGTTAAGTGAATCAGAAAACATTCCGGCGCAAGCCGTCGCCACGCTCGACGAGGCGGTGCCGCTCGCGTTTGAACAGTCCGTTGCAGGCGACGTGATCTTGCTGTCGCCGGCCTGTGCGAGCTGGGATCAATATAAGACGTTTGAAGAACGAGGCGAACATTTCGTCAAGCTCGTGAACGCATATGAGGAGGCAAACCGATGAGAGTCATCATTTCTGGTGGAGGGACGGGTGGTCACATCTATCCGGCGCTCGCCCTGCTCGATACGTTGAAAGAGCGGCATACCGATTTAGAGGTGCTCTATATCGGGACCGAGAACGGGCTTGAAGCCGATCTCGTACCGCGAGCGGGGATCCCGTTCAAATCGATTCGAATCAGTGGCTTGAAACGGTCGCTTTCGATTGAGAACGTCAAGACGGGTTATCGGTTCGTCCAATCGGTTCTCGCATTGCGAAAAGACATGAAAGCGTTCCGACCTGACGTCGTCATCGGAACGGGCGGTTTCGTGTCCGGGCCTGTCGTCTTCACCGCACAACTGCTCGGTATTCCGACGATTTTGCATGAACAAAACAGCATCCCGGGACTGACGAATAAGTTTTTGTCTAAAAAAGCGGATCGTGTCGCGCTGTCGTTCGCCGGTTCTGAACAACATTTCCCAGGGGCGAACGTGCAAGTCATCGGGAATCCACGGGGTAGTGAGGTCTTGAAGACAACGGCAGACGAGATGAAACTGCGCACCGAGTACGGGATTGACGAACGACCGATTGTTCTCATCTATGGCGGCAGCCGTGGGGCGGAAGCGATCAATCGAGCGGTCATCGAGGCGATCCCGGAACTCGCGACTGAACCTGTGAACGTCTTATATGTGACCGGAAAAGTGCATTTTGACGATGTCGTCGCCAAAGCGCCGAGCTCAGATAACGTCCAAATCTTGCCCTACGTCTACGATATGCCAGAACTCCTCGCCTGTGCGAGTCTCGTCGTCTCACGGGCCGGTGCTTCGACAATCTCGGAATTGACTGCGCTCGGTTTGCCGAGCATTTTAATCCCGAGCCCTTACGTGACAGCGGATCATCAGACGAAAAATGCGTCGGCGCTCGTCGAGAGCGGTGCCGCTGAGCTGATTAAAGAGCAAGCGTTGACAGGCGCCACGCTCGTCGCGTCGATCCGTCACGTCTTGAATCACCATGACGAGATGGCCGCAGCGTCGAAGCGATTAGGATTCCCGCACGCCGCGGAATCACTCGCCGATCTTGTTGAAGAAGTAAGCCGATAAAGGAGAGAAGTTAATGGAGACGCGTCAGAATACCGTTCGCAGTTTGGAAGATCGTATTCCGTATATGAAGGACCAACGGCGCAAAAAAGCGAATCGACGCTTGGCGACGATTCTACTCTTGTTTGCCGTGCTCATCGCACTCGTCGTCTATATGCAGACGTCGGTTTCTGACGTGAAGGCAGTGAATGTGTCCGGACTCGACTGGTTGACTGAAGCTTACGTCCTTGAGGGAACGGATCTCGACACGTCTTCAAAGATTGTTCGCATCTCTCCGAACGACATCGAGCAGACGATTCGCGCACTCCCGGGAGTGCGGGACGTCAAAGTCGATCGGTCTTGGTATAACATCGTCACCGTGGACATCGAGGAAGAGAAGATGATCGCCTACTCGCGAAACGACTCAGAAGAAGTCGTCGTGCTCGCAGACGGATCACTTCACCCGACCGGACAAATCGATGATCCGGAGAAGTTGCAGGATGGTCCGCTCTTACGTGAGTTCACGGACGTCGCCGAGCTCGAGAAAGTGGCAAGTGAACTCGAGCAAGTCGATGACGCGATGCGGGCCCGGATGTCTGAAATCGTCTTTTCGAAAAAAAAGGATGAACCAGTCCGGTATGAGATTTATATGAACGATGGAAACACGTTGCTCACACCGACGTTCAAACTGAGCCAAACCGTCTCAAAATACGGGGATATCTTTGAAAACATCCCAAAAGGTCAACGCGGAACCGTCGTCATGGACGGAGGCTTTTATTTCGTCCCTTACGAAAAAACGAAAGAATAATCTGATTTTTTACAGTCCTTAGACACGTAAGGACTGTTTTTTTATGGTTTGTAATCGAATTGACACCCCAAAACCGCTTAATTTGTAGGATTCTACCTTTTCTCACTATGTTATTTGTTGTAAACTTAGACGTGAGATATCTTGCCGGACCTATCAATATTTTTGGATATCTGTAACAATGTAACGGAAATTCAGAAACAGAAATTTAAGCGCGGAGGTGTTTCCCTTTTGGAAGCGAACGGTTATGTTGCCGCATTGGATATAGGAACGTCAGAAATTAAGCTCGTCGTGGGCGAATTGCTCGGAGGAACGCTTAACATTTTGGCGGAGGGGTGCGCCCCGTCTGCAGGAGTAAAACGTGGCGCCGTCGTCGACATCGATAAAACGGTTCAAGCCATTAAGCAAGCCGTCGAACATGCCGAAGCGGCGCTCGGTGATCAAGTTCGTTCGGTATATGTTGCCATCGAAGGGGAACATATCCAAATTGCCCCGTGTCATGGGATCGCATCGGTGAAACGAGAAGACCAAGAGATCACGGACGTCGACGTCATCGAAGTCATCAATTCGGCGCAAGTGATGCGTTTGCCGGATGAGATGAGCGTCATCGATGTCATCCCGACGTCGTTCACAGTCGACCAACAGACAGGGGTCGTCGATCCCCGTGGTATGCTCGGCTACCGGTTAGAGATGCACGGAAAAATGGTAACGGGTTCAAAAACGGTCCTACATAGCATCCGTCGTTCGATTGAACGGGCAGGCCTTACGCTAGAAGGATTTGTACTCGGTAACTTGGCGCTCGGAATGAGTGCTGCTTCCGTCGATGAAATCGACCTTGGGATCGGCCTCGTCGACATCGGACACGAAAAGACGACCGTCTCTGTATTTTATCGCGGTGATCTCGTCTACTCGTATATCCTCCCAGTCGGCGGGGACCACATGACGCGAGACTTGGTATATAAACTCAACTGTAAGTACCAAGACGCAAAAGTGGCGAAAGAAGAATACGGACTCGCGCTCGAAGAAATGGCGGACGCTTCTGAAGGATTCTCATTCACGAATATTAATGGGGAAGTGGCATTCGAGCCACAAACAGAAATTAGTTACGTTTTAGAGGCGCGAATAGAGGAAATGTTCACACTCGTGTTGAATAGAGTGCAAAAGGTAGGTGTTCCACCGCTCAGCGGAGGTTATCTCCTCTGTGGCGGAGCGGCTGCCTTGCCTGGCATCCAGGAATTGGCGACGCGCGTCATGGGTCAAAAGACAAGACTCTACCAACCTTCGTCGATTGGTGTCAGACATCCGAAATACGCGACGGCTGTCGGCGTTCTCAAGTATGTGCTCATGAGCGACCATCATGTCTCGAAGTCGCAACTTGAGAAGCCAGATGAGCGCGTGACTGTTCCGACACCAACTGGCGGGACAGAACGCGACATCGATCGTGATGACGAGCCTGAAACAACAGAGCGCGAATCTAAAAATGGATTCGGGCGTTTAATGGAAAAATTATTTGGCGTGTAAGCTGATGATGTGTTAACAATTGGAAATTACGTAGGGGGATACCTGAAATGATGTACTTTGATGAGGCGATTGACGCCGTAGCAAAAATTAAAGTAATTGGAGTCGGTGGTGGTGGTTCAAACGCCGTCAACCGAATGATCGAGCACGGAGTGCAAGGTGTCGAGTTCATCGCGGTCAATACAGACGCACAAGCACTCAATATGTCGAAAGCGGACGTCAAGCTTCAGCTTGGCGCTAAATTGACACGCGGCCTTGGTGCCGGTGCGAACCCGGACATCGGTAAGAAAGCGGCTGAAGAAAGCCGTGAGCAATTGATCGAAGCACTTGACGGTGCCGATATGGTCTTCGTCACTGCCGGTATGGGTGGGGGAACAGGTACGGGCGCTGCACCAGTCATCGCTGAGATTTCAAAAGAAATCGGAGCGCTCACAGTCGGTGTCGTCACGAAACCGTTCATGTTCGAAGGACGCAAACGGATGCAGCATGCGCAACACGGAATCCAAGCGTTCAAAGAAAAAGTCGATACACTCATCGTCATCCCGAACGACAAGTTGCTTGAAATCGTCGAGCGGAACACGCCGATGATCGAAGCGTTCCGCGAAGCGGATAACGTGCTTCGCCAAGGTGTCCAGGGGATCACAGACTTGATCGCCATCCCTGGTTTGATCAACCTTGACTTCGCCGACGTGAAAACGATCATGACGGAAAAAGGATCGGCGCTCATGGGTGTCGGTGTGGCGACTGGTGAAAACCGTGCCATCGAAGCAGCGAAAAAGGCGATCTCATCTCCACTGCTCGAGTCTTCGATCGAAGGCGCGAAAGGTGTCTTGATGAACATTACAGGTGGACTCAGCCTCAGCTTGTATGAAGTAACAGAGGCTGCTCAAATCGTTCAAAGCGCCGCTGATGAAGAAGTGAACTTGATCTTTGGTTCGGTCATCAACGAAAACTTGAACGAGGAGATCATCGTCACTGTCATCGCGACTGAGTTTGCGGAAGAGTCACAAGGCACGAACCCGTTCCTTCAGCAACCGAAGAAACAAGCGGAGCCTGAGGCGAACAAAGAAGTTCAACCGAAACCGACTGAACCTGCTCAACAAGAAGAAGGGAACTTCCATAGACCAGTCTATGGTGGGGACGTCCCAGACGAGACGATCAACATCCCAGCGTTCGTAAGACAACGCCGTAACTAAACAACAGGGGGTGCCGTTCTCGGCACCCCCTTTTTCTAAAAAAGGAGACTGGTATGCAACTCATACATACATGGGAAACCGAGGCGTATCGCTATCTGGCTTATGTGACGACGCGGACGGATGGACACAATGAAGGCAATGTCGGTCTGCACGTCGGCGATGACGCGGAACAAGTCATTGCCAACCGGGAACGTTTCTTCACCGAAGCAAACTTGTCGCTTATCGATTCGGTTTGGGCCGATCAAGTGCACGGGACGCGTGTCGCGACCGTCGACGAAGCGGACAAGGGCAAAGGCGCCTATCGATACGATGAGGCGATTCAAGCGACTGACGGACTCGTCACGACCGCTACCGATTTGCCACTCGCTCTCGTGTTCGCCGATTGCGTCCCGTTGTTCTTTTGTGCGAAAGATCACGGAATCATCGGCATGGCTCATGCCGGATGGAAAGGGACGGTCGGAAACATCGTGTCTTCGATGGCGGACGCATTCGCTCGGCTCGGGGTTCCGGAACACGACATCGAGATGTACGTCGGACCGGCCATCACGGCCGAGCATTATGAAGTCGACCGCCGTGTCCTCGATGCCGTCAATGCCGTCTCGCCCGAAGCATATGCGGCCTCGGTGTATAACGAATCAGAACGTCATGCGAATCTGTCATTGCAACGAGTCAATGAGACACTCGCTGTCGAAAGAAACATGGACGTCACGCAGTCGAACTTATCGACCGCTTCCAATCGAGACTTTTTCTCGTATCGGAACGGAGACGCCAAGCGTCGATTTGCCGCCGTCCTCGTCAAGGAGAAGAAATTGTGAGCATAGCTGATAACGTCAAACAAGTGAGACAGAATATTGAGAACCTTCAATCGGAAACAGCGGTGACGCTCATTGCGGTCACGAAGTCGGTCGGTGTCGACGTCGCGAACGCGCTTTACGCAGAAGGTGTCCGTGATTTCGGTGAGAACCGTCCGGAAGGCTTGCTCGAGAAAGTCAATGCGATGCCGTCGGACGCCAAGTTCCATTTTATCGGCAGTCTACAGACGCGCAAAGTGAGACAAGTCATCGATCATGTTGCCGCAATCCATTCGCTCGACCGATTATCGCTCGCCGAAGAGATTGACAAACGGTCCGACCGTGTCATCGATTGTTTCGTCCAAGTGAACGTATCGGGCGAGACGTCAAAACATGGGCTTGAAAAAGAGGAAGTCATCCCGTTCATCGAGAACTGTAGACAGTATCGCCATATTCGGGTCATCGGACTGATGACGATGGCTCCGTTCACAGAAGATGAAGGTGTGATCCGTGAAACATTCCGTGCTTTACGCGAATTGCGCGACCGCGTCGCGGCAAATCGCTTCGAACATGCACCATGCAACGAATTGTCGATGGGTATGTCTAACGACTACGAGTTGGCAATCGAAGAAGGCGCATCGTTTGTTCGTATTGGGACCGTACTTGTGCAATAATATATTCTAAGGAGGAATCCGTTATGTCAATCAAAAACAAAATGAAAGACTTCTTTGGACTTGAGGAAGATCCGAATCACGCGTATGAAGGGGAAGAGTATGCTGTCGCAGAGACGAACACTCAACCGACGACTGATGCGCTCGTCAAAACCGAGGAGCGTCCGAAACCATCGAACAACCTCGTCGCGCTAAACACGAAGAAGAAAGAACGTTCGAAAGTCGTTCTTGCTGAACCGCGCGTCTTTGCCGAGGCACAAGATATTGGCGACCAGTTGAAAGAAAATCGTGCCGTCATCGTCAACCTTCAGCGCATGTCGAAAGAGCAGTCTCGTCAAGTTGTAAACTTCTTGTCGGGTGTCGTTTACGCCCTAGAAGGAACGATGACGTCGATTGGACATAACACGATTCTATGTGCTCCGAACAATATCGAATTGACTGGATCGATTTCGAATTTGATTTCGGAGGACGAACTAAACAGTAAAGGGTGGTAAATGAATGGAAAATGCGATCCCTGCATTAGGCAATACGATTGTTACGCTTCTTGGATATTATAGTTGGGTCTTGATTGCCTATATTTTATTATCGTGGTTCCCGAATGCGAGAGAATCAAAATTCGGACAAATTTTGACATACTTGTGTGAGCCGTTTCTTAACCCGTTCCGTCGGATCATCCCGCCAATCGGCGGTATGCTCGACATTTCTCCAATCGTCGCCCTGTTCGTGCTTCGTATGGCGCAAGCAGGAGTGCGAGCGATTTTCGGTCTGTAAATGAGCGTCTTCGATCATTATCGACCGAATGAACGCCCGTTTGTCGAGCAAGTGCTCGACTGGGTGCGACAAGTCGAGGACAACTACTTGTTTAAATTGACGGATTTTTTAGACCCACGTGAGCAACAAATCGTCAGGCAACTCGTTGGCAAACGGCTCGCCATCTACGAGGACGGCGGTTTCCCTGGAGCTGAGCGGAAACGGCTTTTATTGACGCCCGACTACTATGAGCTCGACGTGAACGACTTTGAAGTCAAGATTCTTCAAATCGATTATCCGACGAAGTTTGTCGACTTGACCCACCGCCAAGTGACAGGCACGCTTCTTAACGCGGGCCTGAAGCGGCAAAAGTTTGGCGACGTTGTCCTCGCTGACGGGATCGCTCAGTTCGCGACGACGGCTGATGCGGCTGGATTCATCGAAATGAACGTGGATCGCGTCGGCAAAGCCCGGGTGCGGTTGTCTGATGTGCCGGCCGCATCGATTTTGACCGTCCCAGAAGTCAAATGGAGCGACGAGTTTGGCATCGTCTCCTCACTCCGCTTTGATGCGGTCGTGAGCGAGGTGCTCGGTCTGTCGCGCCAGAAAGCACAGGCGCTCGTCAAACATGGTGACTGCAAAGTCAATCATAAAGCGATCACGGACGCGAGTTTTTTACTCGAACCAGACGATTTGGTTTCAATCCGGGGTTACGGTCGTGTCAAATTGACGGCAATCCTCGGCTCGACAAAGCGTGAGAAAATAAAAATCCAGTATGGCATCATACGTTGAATTTAGGAGGAAAGTCGAATGGCGTTGACACCGATTGATATTCATAACAAAGAGTTCTCGACTCGTTTTCGCGGGTACGATATCGATGAGGTCAATGAATTTTTAGATCAAATCATTAAAGAGTTTGAGCTATTGATTCGTGAAAATAGAAGGTACGAAGAACTCGTCAACGATATGCAAGCCCGTATTGACTACTTCTCCTCGATGGAAGACACATTGAATAAATCGATTATCGTCGCACAAGAGGCGGCAGAAGAAGTCAAGACCAATGCGGCCAAAGAAGCCAGCCTCATCTTGAAGCAGGCTGAACGCGAAGCGCTCGCCCGAGAAGAGGAAGCGTCGCGTAAAGAGCAGATGGCAGAGCGTGAAGTCATTCAAATGTTGAAAAAAGTCGAACTGTACCGGACCCGGTTCCGTGTTCTCGTCGACGCACAGATGGAACTTCTAAATAGTACCGAATGGGACACGATTGTCGGAGAGCCGCCTGTCCAGACGGTTCTTGACGATACGAGTGAACTTGCGTATAATGACGACGAAGTCACACCAAACAAACATCACGGATAATAAACAATACGTTGATTAGGACACGTCAATAAAGTCACACCTACGAAGCGACTTAGGGAAGGTGCAAGCCTAAGAGAAAGACTTTATTTGGTATCCCCTATGAGTGTCATGCTGAATTGAGTAAGCGTGACCGCTTGACCTCGTTATCGGTTACCGAGAGCGGTCTCAAGGTCTACTTGAGATTAGTAGGGTGGTACCGCGAGTCGATGAACTCGTCCCTATTTAGGGGCGGGTTTTTTTTGTTTTTCAAAAAAGATGCAGGAGGAGTTTCAATGAACTACAAAGACACATTATTGATGCCTGATACAGAATTCGCGATGCGTGGAAATTTGCCGAAGCGCGAGCCAGCAATGCACGAGGCTTGGGAGCAGATGGACTTATACAACCGCGTTCAAGAAAAGAATGCAGGAAAGCCGCAATACATTCTACATGACGGACCTCCGTACGCAAACGGTGACATCCATATGGGCCATGCACTCAACAAAGTGTTAAAAGACATCATCGTCCGTTTCAAGTCGTTGAACG
Source organism: Exiguobacterium sp. SH5S4 (assembly GCF_004337045.1). Lineage (NCBI taxonomy): Bacteria > Bacillati > Bacillota > Bacilli > Caryophanales > Exiguobacterium > Exiguobacterium sp. SH5S4. The sequence continues at coordinate 187,920 of NZ_SJUQ01000002.1, read as the reverse complement.
GCTATCAATCACCGATGATCCCAGGTTGGGACACACACGGTCTTCCGATCGAGAACGCGCTTCAAAAAGCAGGCGTCAACCGTAAAGAGATGACTGTCGCCGAGTTCCGCGAAAAATGTGCCGCTTACGCGATGGAGCAAGTGAACTCACAACGTGAACAGTTCAAGCGTCTCGGACTGCTCGCTGACTTTGACAATCCATACATCACGCTCCAGCCTGAATATGAAGCGGCGCAAATCCGCCTGTTCGGCACGATGGCTGAAAAAGGATACATCTATAAAGGGAAAAAACCGGTCTATTGGTCACCGTCTTCTGAATCGGCACTCGCTGAGGCGGAAATCGAGTACTATGACAAAAAATCACCAGCCATCTATGTGGCGTTCCAAGTCGTCGATGGCAAAGGCGTCCTCGGGACGACCGACCATTTCGTCATCTGGACGACGACACCGTGGACGATTCCGGCCAACCTCGGGATCGCTGTCAGCGATGAGCTGACATACACACGGATCGAGCATGATGGCAAAGGGTATATCGTTGCCGAGACGCTCGTCGAAGAAGTGACGACAGCACTTGGCTGGGATGAGTACTCAGTGAGCGGATCTTGGAACGGACGCGAGTTCGAACACATGACGGTACAGCACCCGCTTTACGACCGGACGTCACTCCTCATCCTTGGCGACCACGTCACGGCTGAAGCGACAGGCTGCGTCCATATCGCACCTGGCCACGGGGAAGACGACTACCGTGTCGGCCAAGCGTACGGACTTGACGTGTTGTGCCCGGTCGACGACCGTGGGTATATGACGGACGAAGCACCAGGTTTTGAAGGACTGTTCTATGAAGATGCGAACAAAGAGATCGGCATGAAGCTCGAAGCAAATGGCAACTTGTTGAAGCTCAAATTCATCAAGCACTCGTACCCGCACGACTGGCGTACGAAAAAGCCGGTCATCTTCCGGGCAACACCGCAATGGTTCGCTTCGATCAAAGACTTCCGCAGCGACATGTTGCGTGAGATCGAAGAAGTGAACTGGGTACCGGAATGGGGCATGACGCGCCTGTTCAACATGGTCCGTGACCGTGGCGACTGGGTCATCAGCCGTCAGCGGGCATGGGGTGTGCCGATCCCGATCTTCTACGCAGAAGACGGAACGGAGATCATCACGAACGAAACGATCGACCATATCGCCAACTTGTTCCATGAGCACGGATCAAACGTCTGGTACGAGCGCGAAGCGAAAGACTTGTTGCCATCCGGCTTCACACATCCGAACAGTCCAAACGGCGAGTTCCGTAAAGAAGTCGACATCATGGACGTCTGGTTCGATTCAGGTTCGTCACACGCAGGCGTGCTCGAACAGCGCGACAACTTGCGCCGTCCGGCCGACCTGTACCTAGAAGGTTCGGACCAATACCGTGGTTGGTTCAACTCGTCACTGTCGACTGCAGTCGCGACGACCGGCAAAGCACCGTATCGCAACGTCCTCAGTCACGGCTTCGTCCTTGACGGCGACGGCCGGAAGATGTCGAAATCGCTCGGCAACACGATTGCACCGAACGACCTCGTGAAACAGTACGGTGCTGAAATCGTACGTCTTTGGGTCGCGTCTGTCGACTATCAGTCAGACGTCCGCGCCTCGCATGACAACTTTAAACAAGTGTCAGAAGTATACCGGAAGATCCGTAACACGTTACGCTTCTTGCTCGGTAACTTGAACGGGTTCGATCCGTCGATGCGCGTCGCGTTCGAAGATATGCCGGAAGCCGACCGCTTCATGGCGACGAAGCTGAAACAACTTCAGACGAAAGTCGTCAAAGCGTACGATACGTTCGACTTTATGGCTGTTTACCACATGAGCCACAACTTCTGTGTCAACGAGTTGTCGTCGTTCTATCTCGACTTCACGAAAGACATCCTCTACATCGAACGTGAAAACGATGCGCGTCGTCGTGCCGTTCAGACGGTCATGTATGATGCAGTCATCACGTTGACGAAACTGCTTGCCCCGGTCCTCCCGCATACGGCGGACGAAGTCTGGCAAGAAATCCCGGCCAAGACGGCGGATAGCGTCTTCTTGTCGGACCTTGAAGAAGTGGCGCCGCTCACGGAAGCAGAGACGGAATTACTCGCGAAATGGTCGAAATTCCTCACGTTCCGCGACGACGTCTTGAAAGCGATCGAGATCGCCCGCGGCGAGAAGTTGATCGGGAAACCGCTCGAAGCGAAACTTCAGGTCGCGCCGAAGGGTGAGACGAAAGCGCTGCTCGACACGATCGATAACGTTCGTCAACTCCTGCAAGTGTCACAACTCGACTACGTCGATACGGCCGACGTCGACTACGCGACGGCGAAGATCAGCGTCGCGAAAGCAGACGGTGCCGCTTGTGCCCGTTGCTGGACGTACTCGACCGAACTTGGTCAGAACGCAGATCATCCAGAACTTTGCCCGCGCTGTACAGAAGTCATCGCATGAGCCGGACCGGAGTGGCGCACAGTCCACTCCGGTTTCTTATGACTTGAAAGGAGAATTTGATGAAACGTTATTACGGATTAGCAGTCGTTCTCATTTTGCTCGACCAAGTGACGAAATGGATCGTCGTCCAGACGATGACGATCGGTCAATCGATCGAATTGATCCCGGGATGGCTCTATTTGACATCGTACCGCAACAGAGGCGCGGCCTGGGGCATGCTCGAAGGACAGATGGTGTTCTTCTTCGTCGTCACCGCCGTCGTTGTCGTCGGTCTGATCTACTTCTTGCATAAAGAAGTGAACGGGTTCAAACTGCTCGGCTACAGTATCGGCTTACTGCTCGCCGGAGCGATCGGCAACTTTATCGATCGTCTGTTCCGGGGCGAGGTCGTCGACTTCGTCGACACGTACCCGTTTGGCTACAACTTCCCAATCTTTAACGTCGCCGATATGGCACTCACGTTCGGGGTCATCTTTATGATCATCGGCGTCTTGTTCGAAGAAAAATTAAACAAAGAAAGGGGACAATCGTAATGGAAACTTACACATTTGTCGCCGAAGAAAAGGCACGGATCGATAAATGGATGAGCGAACGAAGTGACTGGTCACGTTCGCAAATCCAAGACTGGATCAAGGCGGGGGACCTGCTCGTCAACGGTCAAGTCGTGAAGCCGAACTATAAACTGCAAGAAGGGGACGAAGTCGTCGTGACGGTGCCAGAAGCCGTCGAACTCCAAGTCCTCGCCGAACATATTCCGCTCGACGTCGTGTTCGAGGACGAGGATGTCATCGTCGTCAACAAAGCACGTGGCATGGTCGTGCACCCTGCGGCCGGTCATACGTCTGGCACGCTCGTCAACGCGCTGTTGTATCACTGTGACGACCTCTCAGGCATCAATGGGGTGAAGCGTCCGGGTATCGTCCATCGCATCGATAAAGATACGACGGGACTGCTCATGGTCGCGAAAAACGATATGGCGCACGAGTCACTCGCGCAACAGTTGAAAGACAGAACGATCAAACGTGAATACGTCGCACTCGTCCACGGCGAGCTCGTCCATGAGCTCGGATCGATCGAGGCGCCGATCGGGCGCGACACGAACGATCGTCAGCGCATGACGGTTACAGACAAGAACGCGAAAGAAGCGGTGACACACTTCCGTCTGCTCGAACGCTACAAAGACTTCACGCTCGTCGAGTGCAAGCTCGAGACAGGACGGACGCATCAAATCCGTGTCCATATGCGCTATATCGGCCACCCGCTTGCCGGAGACCCGAAATACGGACCGCGTCGGACGATCGATTTGAACGGGCAAGCGCTCCATGCAGCCACGCTCGGCTTCCATCATCCGCGGACGAACGAATGGCTCGAGTTCGAGGCGGCACTCCCGACCGACTTTGAGGCAGAGCTCGCAAAATTGGACAAAATCGAGAAAACACGTTGACTTTCAACCGATTCAGATTTATAGTCTAGAAAGCATAACACCTTTAAACCCAGTCCAGAGAGGCTGTGAAAGGATCGTGGCCGCGGCCACAACCGTCTATCATATACGGCACTTGTTTGCCTTCGTGAAGACTTCCTTTCCAGCCGGATGAGGAAGTCTTCTTTTTTTATAGATTACGAGAGGAGGAATCATATGAAACGCTCGACCATACTAGACGAAGCCGCGATCCGACGCGCCTTGACGCGAATCGCCCATGAAATCATTGAACGCAACAAAGGAACGGACAACGTCGTCCTCGTCGGGATCAAAACGCGCGGTGAGACGCTCGGCGACCGACTCGCCCATCGCATCGAAGAAATCGAAGGAAAACCGATCGCGCTCGGTAACTTAGACATCACGCTCTACCGGGACGACCTATCGAAGAAGTCGCTCGACCCAGAAGTGAAAGCGACCGAACTCCCGCACGACATCAATGGCAAGACGGTCGTCCTCGTCGATGACGTCCTGTACACGGGACGGACGGTCCGGGCCGCGATGGACGCACTCGTCGACCACGGCCGGCCGGACTACATCCAACTCGCCGTCTTGATCGACCGGGGACACCGCGAGTTGCCGATTCGCCCAGACTTTGTCGGGAAAAACGTCCCGACATCGAAAACAGAACAAGTCGTGGTCCGACTCAGTGAAGTCGACACGACAGACGAAGTGTACATCCAACAGCAATAAATCCAAAACCTTTAAGGTGGTCCAGAGAGGCCAGGAAGGAGAACTATTTATGAAAAACCCCATCCTCAACATCCACGAGCGTCCCGCTCACTTGCCGCAATGGCTGCTCTTCAGCCTGCAACACGTCTTCGCCATGTTCGGAGCGACGATCTTAGTCCCGATTTTGACCGGACTGAACACGTCCGTCGCCCTCGTCGCTTCCGGTGTGGCCACGCTCTCATTCCTAGTCATCACCCAATTCAAAGTCCCGACGTATCTCGGGTCAAGTTTTGCCTACATCGCACCGATCATCGCGGTCAGCCAGCAATGGGGCGTCGAAGCCGCACTGTTCGGCGGTATTATCGCCGGTTCGGTCTACGGTGTCGTGTCGCTCATCATCTTTAAGACGGGCGTCGGTTGGTTGTTACGACTGTTGCCGCCGGTCGTCGTCGGCCCGGTCATCATGGTCATCGGCTTATCGCTCGCACCGGTCGCCATCGACATGTCGATGAACCGCGACGGAGCGTATAACGGCACGTTCATTACGGTCGCCCTGCTCACGCTCGGCATCACGATCCTCGCGATGACAAAGTTAAAAGGAGTATGGGGCGCGGTTCCGATCTTGTTCGGCATCGTCGGCGGATACGCCATCGCCGCCATGTTCGGCATCATCGACTACTCGGCCATCGGTCAAGCGAGCCTGTTCCAACTGCCTGACTTCACGATGGTGTTCGTCGACTACATGCCGATGTGGCAAGTCGGGGCACTCCTTGCCATCGTCCCGGTCGCGCTCGTCACGATGACGGAGCACATCGGCGACCAAATGGTCACGTCGAAAATCATCGGACGCGAGACGATGAAAGATCCAGGCCTGCACCGGACGCTCCTCGGCGACGGCGTCGGCAAAGCCGTCGCCTCAGCGCTCGGTGGACCGCCGTGTACGACGTACGGTGAAAACAACGGGGTCATGGCGATCACGAGAGTGTACAGCGTCTACGTCATCGCGGGAGCAGCACTCATGGCCATCAGCTTCGGCTTCCTCGGTCACGTCGAGGCGTTCATCTCGACAATCCCGAATCCGGTCAAAGGCGGTATCTCGATCCTCTTGTTCGGTGTCATCGCCTCGAACGGACTGCGGACGATGGTCGACAGCAACGTCGACCTCGCCGAGAAACGCAACCTCATCATCGCCTCGGTCATTCTCGTCGTCGGCCTCGGCGGGGCGATGGTCCAACTCGGCAGCTTCCCGGTCCAAGGGATGGCGCTCGCGACGGTCGTCGGTATTCTTTTGAACGCGGTGTTGCCGAAAGAAGAAGTCGAACCGGCTTCGGTCGATACAACTGAAGAAACGAAACAGGCAAGTAACTTTTAATTCGATCCCGTGAGGTCGGCAAAGTGAAGGCTCGTTTATTTGGGTGCAATCTACCCAAATGAAGGCGTCCCTTCACGTAGGTGAAGAGACGCCTTTTCTCTTTGCCTTCAAACAAAAGGAGGAGACGAACATGAATTTGATCAAACAACAACCGAACCATTTTGTCAGCTTAGATACGCTCACCCTCGAAGAGATCATGGGGATGATCGAAGAGTCGCTCCGCTACAAACAAGGGGACATGCCACCGCTGTTTGACGGGAAGACGGTCGCGAACTTGTTCTTCGAAAACTCGACGCGGACGAAAAACTCGTTTCAAATGGCCGAGCGGCACTTGAACATCCAAGAGATCCCGTTCGACGTGGCGACGTCGTCGGTGACGAAAGGCGAGACGTTATACGACACGTGCAAGACGCTTGAAGCGATCGGGGTCGACGCGCTCGTCATCCGCCATCCTGAAGCGGGATACTACCATGAGCTCGTCAGCAAGCTGACGATCCCAGTCTTAAACGGCGGGGACGGGAGCGGGGAACACCCGTCACAGTCACTGCTCGACCTCGTCACGATTTATGAAGAGTTCAAGACGTTCGAAGGCTTGAATATCGCTATCTGCGGCGATCTCGTCCATAGCCGGGTCGCCCGCTCGAACGCAGGCGTGTTGAAACGGCTCGGAGCGAACGTCGTCGGTTGTAGCCCGGAATCGTGGTGGGATGGTTCGATGGGGCTTTCGCACCGCGACCTTGATGACATCTTACCGGACTGCGACGTCGTCATGTTGCTCCGCGTTCAGCACGAGCGCCACATTATGGGCGACATCTTTTCTAAAGAAGACTATCATGCGCGCTACGGCTTGACGGTCGAGCGGGTCGAGCGGATGAAACAAGGCGCCATCATCATGCATCCGGCCCCGGTCAACCGGGACGTCGAGATCGCCGGCAGTTTGATCGAACATCCGTCATCGCGCATCTTTCCACAGATGACGAACGGTGTTTACGCACGGATGGCCATCTTAAATCGAGCATTAGGGGGACAACAATGATTATTCAACACGCAACGTGGTATGACGGGAAGACGAAACGGACGAGCAATCTGTTGATCGAGGGCGGTACGATCCGTTCGGTCGATTACGACGGGACGACCGAAGGACACGAAGTGATTGACGCTAACGGGAAGCTGTTGATCCCAGGTCTCGTCGACGTCCACGTCCATTTGCGCGAGCCGGGTGGCGAGGCGAAAGAGACGATCAAGACCGGGACGGCTGCGGCTGCGGCCGGAGGGTTCACGACGATTTGCGCGATGCCGAACACACGCCCGGTCCCAGACGACCGGGCGACGCTCGATGACTTGCTCGCACGGATCGAGCGTGACGCCAGCGTCCGCGTGCTCCCGTACGCGGCGATCACGAAACGGCAGCTCGGGGTCGAGCAAGTCGATATGCCGTCACTTGCGGACGCGTTCGCGTTCACAGACGACGGGGTCGGCGTCCAGTCGGCGGCGATGATGCGTCAGGCGATGCGGGAAGCGAAACGGCTTGGGAAAGCGGTCGTGGCCCATTGCGAAGACAATACGCTCAAGGCCGGTTCGGTCCATGAAGGGAAGTTTAGTGAGACGCACGGCATCCAAGGCATCCCGAGTCTCGCCGAGAGCATCCATATCGCTCGTGACGTGTTGATCGCCGAAGAGACAGGCTGCCACTATCACGTCTGTCACGTGTCGTCACGTCAATCGGTCCGCGTCATCCGTGACGCCAAACGGGCCGGGATCCACGTCACGGCGGAAGTGACACCGCACCACCTCGTCTTATCGGAAGACGACATCCCGGGGTTAGATCCGAACTTTAAGATGAATCCGCCGCTACGGAGCCAAGACGACCGCGCGGCGTTGCTCGAAGGGCTGTTCGACGGGACGATCGATTTGATTGCGACCGATCACGCCCCGCACACGGCTGAAGAGAAAGCACAAGGGATGGAGCGCGCCCCGTTCGGAATCACCGGATTCGAGACGGCGTTCCCGCTCCTTTACACGACGTTCGTCAAAACGGGACAAATGGAAGAGGCGGCGCTCATCGACTGGATGACGAGACGACCGAGCGAGGTGTTCGGTCTGCCTTACGGCTTGATTGAGGTCGGCCGGGCGGCGGACCTCGCGCTGATCGATACGGAGACGTTGCGTCCGGTCAACCCGGCGACGTTCGCGTCAAAAGGGAAGAACACACCGTTCGCTGGGAAAAGACTCACAGGTTGGCCAGTCGTGACGATCGTGGCCGGAGAAATCGTATATAAGGGGAGATTCGATGAAACGAACATTATGGCTTGAAGACGGGACAGCATTTGTAGGCAAGGCGTTCGGTGCGAACGCCGAGACGATCGGGGAAGTCGTCTTTCAAACGGGAATGACCGGCTACCAAGAGATTTTATCGGACCCGTCTTATTGTGACCAGCTCATCGTGCTGACGAATCCACTCATCGGAAATTATGGCGTCAACCGTGAAGACTTTGAGACGACCGTCCCGATGGCAAAAGCGCTCATCGTCAAAGAGGCGTGTGACTTGCCGTCGAACTTCCGCTCGACGGCGACGTTGCCGGAGACGCTCGAACGCTTCGGGATACCAGGTCTAGAAGCTGTCGATACGCGCATGTTGACGCGTCACCTTCGTTCACGCGGCGTCATGCGCGGCGTGTTGATCGACGGTGAGTCGACGTGGGCAGACGTTTCGATGCGCTTTGAAGCGAGCTTCCCGACCGATCAAGTGGCACGTGTCTCGACGAAACGGGCTTACGTCAGCACCGGGAGCGGCCGCCGGATCGCCCTCATCGATTTCGGGGCCAAACTCGGAATCATGCGTGAATTGTTGAAGCGCGACTGTGAAGTCGTCGTCTTGCCGCACGACGTGACGGCTGAAGAAGTGATGCGGTATGAGCCGGACGGGGTCATGCTCTCGAACGGACCAGGCGACCCGAAAGACGTACCGACGGCGCTCCCGCTGATCGAAGCACTCATGCCAAAACTCCCGATGTTCGGGATCTGTCTCGGCCATCAGTTGATTGCGCTCGCGAGCGGTGCCAACACGTTCAAGCTTCCGTTCGGGCATCGTGGTGCCAATCATCCTGTCCTCGAGCTTGAGACCGGTGCTGTGACGATCACGTCACAAAACCACGGCTACGCCGTCGACGAGACGTCGCTCCTTGAGACGCCGCTCATCGTGACGCATCGCGCCGTCAACGACGGGACGATCGAAGGCGTCAAACATTTACATCATCCGACGTTCTCGGTGCAATATCATCCGGAAGCGGCGCCAGGACCATATGACGCCAACGACTTATTCGACCGCTTTATGACACTCGTCAACGAAAACAGACAGAAAGTAGGAATGTGACATGCCAAAACGACCAGATATTCAGAAAATCCTTGTGATCGGATCCGGCCCGATCGTCATCGGACAAGCGGCAGAATTTGACTATGCTGGTACCCAGGCGTGTCTTGCCTTAAAAGAAGAGGGCTACGAAGTCATCCTCGTCAACTCGAACCCGGCGACGATTATGACTGACCCGTCGACGGCGGACCGCGTCTATATCGAACCACTCGAACCGGAGTTCGTGGAGCGGATTATCCGTCAAGAACGTCCGGACGCGCTTCTCGCGACACTCGGGGGGCAGACCGGACTGAACTTGGCGGTCGAGCTCGATAAGCGCGGCGTGCTCCGCGACTGCGGCGTCGAACTGCTCGGAACGAAACTGTCGGCGATCGAGCAGGCAGAAGACCGGGAACAGTTCCGCGATCTCATGTACAAGCTCGGTCATGGCGTCCCAGACAGCGATATCGTCCATTCACTCGACGCCGCCTGGAGCTTCGCTGACCGGATCGGCTATCCGATTATCATTCGTCCGGCTTATACGCTCGGCGGGACCGGTGGGGGAATCGCCCACGACCGGGAACAGTTCGAGCAGATCGTCGAATCGGGACTCAAGGCGAGTCCGGTGACGCAAGTGCTGCTTGAAGAGTCGATTGCCGGCATGAAAGAAGTCGAATATGAAGTGATGCGCGACTCGAGCGACCAGGCTATCATCGTCTGCGCCATGGAAAACTTCGATCCGGTCGGTGTCCATACCGGTGACTCGATCGTGTTCGCCCCGACCCAGACGTTGTCTGACCGTGATTACCAAATGCTCCGCAGCGTCTCGCTCGACATCATCCGGGCGCTCGGCATCGAAGGCGGATGTAACATCCAGTTCGCGCTCGACCCCGACAGCTTCACGTACTACGTGATCGAGGTCAACCCACGCGTCTCGCGGAGTTCGGCTCTCGCCTCAAAAGCGACGGGATACCCGATCGCCAAGCTCGCCGCGAAAGTCGCGGTCGGCTACAAGTTGTCGGAACTAAAAAATCCGGTGACGGAGACGAGTTACGCCTCGTTCGAGCCGGCGCTCGACTACGTCGTCGCTAAAATCCCGCGCTTCCCGTTCGACAAGTTCGAGACCGCGGACCGTCGTCTCGGCACACAAATGAAAGCGACGGGCGAAGTCATGGCCATCGGTCGAAATTTAGAAGAAGCGCTATTGAAAGCCGTCCGTTCGCTCGAACTCGGTACTGAAGACTTGTACGTACCACGCCTTTCCGAATTGACGGCTGAACAACTGGAACGAGAACTGACGACACCGACCGACGAACGGTTGTGGATGCTGTACGAGGCGCTTCGCCGCGGCTACTCGACAGAACAGCTTCACGGCTTGACGAAAATCGACCGGTTCTTCTTATCAAAACTCGATCGGATTTGGCGTGAGGAAGAAGCGTTGCGCGACGAGCCGTTGACAGAGGAACGGTTGCGCGATGTGAAGCAACGTGGGTTCAGTGATCGCATGATCGCCCGCATCACGGACCAAGCCGTCGAGACGATCGCGTCGTTACGCGATGAGTGGAACGTTCGGCCAGTGTATAAGATGGTCGACACGTGTGCCGCCGAATTCGCCTCGGAGACGCCGTACTTTTACGGGACGTACGAAGTCGAGAACGAAGCGGTGAAAACGGATAAACCGTCCATCCTCGTACTCGGTTCAGGCCCGATCCGAATCGGTCAAGGCGTCGAGTTCGACTACGCGACCGTCCATTCGATCCAAACGATCCGTGACGCCGGATATGAGGCAATCATCGTCAACAACAACCCGGAGACGGTATCGACCGACTTCTCGATCTCAGACCGTCTCTACTTTGAACCGCTCACGACAGAAGACGTATTAGAAGTCGTTCGCAATGAACGACCGCTCGGGGTCATCGTCCAGTTCGGCGGGCAGACGGCAATCAACTTAGCGGCCTCGCTCGAAGCGAACGGCGTACAAATTCTCGGGACGTCACTTGAAGACATCGACCGGGCCGAAAACCGGAAAGCGTTCGAGGCGACGCTCACGAAAGAACGGCTCGCCCAACCACCGGGCAAGACCGCGGTCACGGTCGAGGAAGCGGTCGCTTGTGCCGACATGCTCGGCTATCCCGTACTCGTCCGCCCATCGTACGTCCTCGGCGGCCGGGCGATGGAGATCGTCTATGAGCGTTCGGAGCTCGAGCGGTATATGCGCCACGCCGTCGTCGCCTCGAAAGATCGTCCCGTCCTCATCGACCGCTACTTGACCGGGATCGAAATCGAAGTCGACGCCATCTGCGACGGGACGGACGTCTACATCCCGGGCATCATGGAACATATCGAACGGGCCGGGGTCCACTCTGGCGATTCGATCGCCGTCTATCCGCCGCAACGGCTGAGCGAGGCGTTAAAACAAAAAGTCGTCGATTACACGATCAAACTCGCCAAAGCGTTCCGCATCAAAGGGTTGCTCAACATTCAGTTCGTCTATGCGGACGACTTGTACGTCATCGAAGTCAACCCACGGGCGAGCCGGACGGTGCCGTTCATCTCGAAAGTGACGGGACTGCCGGTCGCACGCATCGCGACGCAGACGATTCTCGGGACGACGTTGAAGCAGCTCGGACTCGGAACGGGCTTGCACCCAGAATCTGACGCTATCTCGGTCAAAGTGCCGGTGTTCAGTTTCGCGAAATTAAAAGAAGTCGACCCGTCACTCGGGCCAGAGATGAAATCGACGGGGGAAGTCATGGCGACGGACCGAACGCTTGAAAAAGCGCTCTATAAAGGACTCGTCGCTGCCGGGATGACGATCGCCTTGAAAGGAAACGTCTTGTTGACGGTCGCTGATCAAGACAAAGACGAAGCGCTCGACATCGCCCGTCGCTTCAACCGCCTCGGCTTCCGCCTGATGGCGACGTCAGGAACGGCGATGGCACTTACGGCAGTCGAGTTGCCGGTCCGACAAGTCGGGAAGATCCATGAAGCGGGTGAGACGATGCTGAGCGTCATCGAGCGGGGCGATGTCGACATCGTTTTGAATACGACGACACGCGACGCCTTAGCGACAAAAGACGGATTCATTATCCGCCGGGCCGCGGCCGAGCAAGGTGTGCTCTGCTTGACGTCGCTCGACACGGTGAAGGCGCTCTTGCAAGTCATCGAGAGCCTATCGTTCCAGACGACGAGCCTGCCGGCGTTCACCGAATTCGGGGTGACTGTATGAGACAACGGGCGACCATCTTATCGAACCGGGAGATCGCGAAAGCGACGATGGAAATGAAAGTGCGAATCGGTGATGGAACGATCGCACCGGGCACGTTTTTCCATGTGAAGACGTCCGAACTGTTGCGCCGGCCGCTGTCGGTTGCTAACGTCGAAGCAGACGTCGTCACGTTTCTGTACAAAGTGGTCGGGACCGGGACGGCCGAACTCGCGACGAGACGAGCCGGGGACGAACTTGACGTCCTCGGTCCGCTCGGTAACGGGTTCCCGCTCGCAAAAGACGGCAAGCGCGTCGTTCTCGTCGGCGGGGGGATCGGGGTGCCGCCGCTCTATTACACGCGACGGATGCTCGCCGCGCGCGGAATCGAAACGGTGGCGATTCTCGGGTTTGATTCAGAAGCGAGTGTATTTTATGAAGACGAGTTCCGCGAACTCGGCGAGACGATCATCACGACGGTCGACGGAACGTATGGAGAGGCGGGGTTCGTGACCGGACCGCTCGCTAGAATCGACGCCGACGTCTTGTTCAGCTGTGGTCCGGAGCCGATGTTAAAAGCGGTCGCTGCGTCGCATATTAATGAACGCTACATCTCGATCGAGAACCGGATGGGTTGCGGCATCGGGGCGTGCTTCGCCTGTGTGTGCAAAGCGCCGGACGGTTACGTGAAAGTGTGCAGTGACGGACCGGTATTTCGGGCAGAAGAGGTGACGTTATGAGATTACACATCGAACTACCCGGCTTATCGTTAAAAAATCCGATCATGCCGGCGTCCGGTTGTTTTGGATTCGGCGAAGAGTTCGCCAAGCTGTATGACTTGTCGATCCTCGGGGGCATCATGATCAAAGCGGCGACCGGGGAGGCGCGGTTCGGGAACGAGACACCGCGTGTCGCCGAGACGGCGCAAGGGATGTTGAATGCGATCGGATTACAAAATCCGGGTGTCGACGCGATTGTTGAAGCCAAGTTGGCATTCCTCGCCAAGTTTGACACTGAAATTATTGCCAACGTGGCGGGTTCGACCCCAGAAGAATACATCCATGTCGCGCGGAAAATGAGCGCCGACCCGTGCGTGAAAGCACTCGAACTGAACATCTCGTGCCCGAACGTGAAGTGTGGCGGCATGCAGTTCGGGACCGATCCTTTGATGGCGGCCGAACTGACGCGCCTCGTCAAGGCGGCGTCGACAAAACCGGTATACGTCAAACTATCCCCGAACGTCACGTCGATCACGGAGATGGCACGTGCGGTCGAAGCGGCCGGCGCCGACGGCATCACGATGATCAATACGCTCGTCGGCATGAGGATCGACGTTACGACCGGTCAACCGATCTTAGCGAACCGAATTGGCGGATTATCCGGTCCGGCCATCAAGCCGGTCGCCATCCGGATGGTGTACGAAGTCGCCCAAGCGGTCAATATCCCGATTATCGGCATGGGCGGTGTGCGGACGGTCGACGACGTGCTCGAATTTATCTATGCGGGTGCATCGGCGGTCGCGGTCGGGACTGCCAATTTTGAAAACCCATACGTATGTCAGGAAATCATCGAGGCGTTGCCAGGCCGGCTCGATGAACTCGGCATCGATCATATTTTAGACGTTAGGGGGAAGGCGTATGAACAGGTTGTATCTCGCGCTTGATGTCGAAACACGTGACGAAGCGTTTTCACTCTTAAAAAAAATTGACAAACGCCCGGCCGTCAAAGTCGGCATGGAACTGTTCTACCGTGAAGGTGGACGGTTCGTCGAAGAACTCGTCGCGAGCGGTTACCCGGTCTTTCTAGACGTCAAAGTTCATGACATCCCGGAGACGGCAAGGCGGACGCTCCGCCAAATCGGCCGGCTCGGCGTTGAAATGACGAACGTTCATACGCTCGGCGGTGAGACGATGATGCGCTACGCATTGGATGGGTTGCGTGATGTGAACGACACGACCACATTGATCGGGGTGACCCAACTGACATCGACCGACGAGCGGATGCTGTCAGAACAACTCGGAATTGGCGGAAGTCTCGAGCAGGCCGTCTTGCGACAAGCGGGACTTGCCAAACGGGCAGGACTCGATGGGGTCGTCGCGTCCGTTCACGAAGCCCGCGCGATTCGACAAGCGCTCGGTTCACCGTTTTTGACGGTGACGCCCGGCATCCGAATCAACGAAACGACAGACGATCAAGTCCGGGTCGCGACACCGCAAGCCGCTTTTGACGCCGGTGTATCAGCTATCGTCGTCGGGCGCCCGATCACCCGGGCAGCCGATCCGAACGCAGCTTACGAATACTTTATGAAGGAATGGAGCCAAACGTATGAGACAAATCGCTGAGGCATTATTATCGATTGAAGCCGTCACCTTATCACCGAATGAACCGTACACATGGTCGAGCGGGTTAAGAAGCCCGATTTATTGTGATAACCGACTGACGCTCAGTTATCCAGAAGTGCGTTCACAGATTATCGATGCACTTGTCGACGCCGTCCGTCCGCTCGACGCCGACGTCATCGCGGGAACGGCGACGGCCGGGATTCCCCATGCGACGCTCTTAGCCGACCGACTCGGTCTACCACTCATCTACGTCCGGTCGGGTGCGAAAAAACATGGGAAAGGCAACCAGATTGAAGGTCGATTCGACAAAGGAGCGCGTGTCGTCGTCATCGAAGACCTGCTCTCGACTGGGAAATCGAGCATGGAGGCGGCGCGAGCAATTCAAGCGGCGGGCGGAGAGGTCGTCAAGATTCAAGCAATTTTCTCTTATAACCTCCCAGTTCTGGCAATCAATTCACTCGAATATGAGCTGCACTATTCGGCGTTGACGACGATCAACGAGTTGATTAAAGTCGCTGTCAAAAAACGGATGATCACTAAACAAGAAGCTACTTCGTTGGAGGAATGGCGAACTAATCCGCATGGTTGGAGTGAGCAAGTTTCTTCATAAATATTTTTTGAAGAATCCACCTCCGGGCGGATTCTTTTTCATTTGGCAACATGTGATACTGAACGTGTTAGAATAGGGAAAGCAGTCGAAAAAGGAGAGAACTATGGCGTATTCTAGAATTAAAGGACAGTCATTGAAAGCACGGTTTCAAAACATCCCTAAACATCGCAAAATCGCATTCGGTCTCGTCCTCACGGTGTTACCTTTATTATTTTTCGTGAATTTATTCGTATTCAGTCACATGTTGGCGCTAGGGGACAAGTATGAGGACCGTTACCAGATGAAAAAGCTTCGGCTTGAGACGGCGCATGGGAATGTTGAATTTATCCGGAGCACGAACGAAAAAGTTCAGATCGAAGTACTGCAGACGAATTCGAAAGAACGTCGCATTAAAGTGAAGTCGGTCGGGGACACGATTTCCGTCGTCGAACGGTATGGACCGATGAGCCAGTTCGGGAGTCGGGCAAGCGCGGAGCCGTCCCGTTATAAAATCCGGGTCGCGTTGCCAAGTTCGATGACATCGATCGAAGTGACGGCTGAGCAAGTGACCGGACAAGGGTTGGTCGCGAAAACCATTGTTCTCGATGCCAACGCGGTCAATCTGAAGAAACTTGAAAGCGACCGGCTTCGGGTCGAGACGAGAAGCGATGCCACGTTTGAGACGGTTCGTGTCGTCACGGGCGACATCCGGTCGTATCGGGACGCGACAATCCGTGACGTCGTCGTCAACCAAGCGCTGACCGTCCAGACAGAGGCCGGGACGCTCACGTATGAGCCGCGAAACGCGACCGGACAAGTGACCGTCACGACAACAGGAAACATCGCGGCGGCTGAGCGCTTTAAAGAAATCAGCAACGGTGTGTACCATCTTTCGAACTCGAATCGTCCGAACGTGGAACTGATTTCTGAGACAGGGAAGGTCGAATTGAAATGATCAACAAACGCTACATTCCTAAAGTCGGACTGCGAACGTTTAAGACCGGGATCGCCGTTGCCATCACAATCGCCTTGTCATGGTATGTCTTCGGCATTTATTCGGGGATGGGTGCCATCGCCGCCGTCGTCGCGATGCAACCGACCGTCAAACGGTCATCGAAAATCGTCTTTAGCCGTATATTCGGCACGATCGTCGGCCTCATGTGTGGCTTGTTGATCGTCTATGCGTTCGGGGTGAACCCGATTTCGATCGGTCTTGCCGTCATCGTCGCACTCACGCTCAACACGACGTTCGATAAGACGCACATGTCGACGTATGCGGCGTTCGCGATTGTGCTCATGCTTGAAAACCCGACGACCGACTTTTTCCACTACGCGTGGACGCGTTCGCTATTGACGGCGGTCGGTGTGTTCGTCTCGCTCGGCGTCAACTATGCGTTCATGCCACCGCGTTATGAAGAGCGTCTGCTCGGCGAGATTCGGAAGACGTCGGCGTATATGTTCCATCATTGGCGCGAGCTGATCGGCTCCCCGGCAGAATTGCTCGAAACGCGCGCCCGTATCCTCGGCCACCAAGAGCTCCATATGATGCTGCAAGAAGACATGCAAGTGACGAAGGTTAAGTTGAAGCATTTGACGATCAAGCAATATCGGTTATTGATTCATTTGGAGGATAAATTGGTCTTGCTGCTCGAGAGTCTCGCTGAGCACCGGGAAGCGTTACTCATGATGACCGAGGACGAACGCCACGCGTTCGAGTCCGAGTTTTTATTCCTGCTCGCCCACCATCACGACATTCTCTACACGTGTGACAAACCGTACTCGCTCTTCCAATTGCCGCATGAAGACTTATCTGTTTCTGAAATTTTACACGGACATCTGCTCGACTATCATGAACAGCTCGAGGCGTTCAAACATAATCCATAACGAAGAGGCCCCGTCGATCGACGGGGCCTTCGTTTATTTCGTTGGAATGGTGTAGCCCGTCCTTTCGGCGCCACGGACGAGCAACCTCTCACCTTTACATCATAGGGGAAAATCAGAAAGTGGCATCATTATTGACCCCATGTTACGTCTCATTGTTGTAATGATTTGACGAGCTGCTCGTCCGGAGTCACGTATACCGTCTGCTGATCGGTGTAGATGACGAATCCCGGCTTGGCGCCGCTCGGTTTTTTCACGTAACGGGCTTTCGTATAGTCGACCGGCACCCCGCTCGAGGCACGTGCCTTCGAGAAGTAGGCGGCGACGGTCGCTGCTTCGAGGAGCGTCGTCTCGTCCGGTTCGGTCGACCGGATGATGACGTGTGAACCGGGGATATCTTTCACGTGAAGCCAAACTTCGTCGCGACGCGCGAACTTGAACGTCAAGTGGTCGTTTTGCGTATTGTTTTTGCCGACGTAAAACTCGACACCGGTCGAAGATGTGTAGCCTTCGAGCGCGACTTTGGCCGTTTGTTTCTTCTTCTGACGTTTTTGTCGGATGTACCCGCCTTCGGCCAGCTCTTCGCGAATCTCGACGATATCGCGCGGCGCGGCGACGTCGAGTTGGGCGACGAGCGTCTCTAAATAGCTGATTTCGGTCTCGTTCAGTTCAATTTGCTTTTGAACCTCGACTTTGGCAACTTTTAGTTTGTTGTATTTCTTATAGTAACGTTGCGCGTTCTCGTTCGGTGTTTTAAGCGGATCGAGCGGGATATCGATCATAGCGCCGTCCTCATCATAATAGTCGACGACGTGAGCGATTTTCATCCCTTTCTCGAGTTGGAACAAATACGTCGTCAACAGCTCACCGTATTTTTGGAGCTCGTTCGATCGTTCCGTCGCTTTCATATCCTCGAGCAGGCGTTTCCGTTTTAATTGGTTGCGTTCGAGCTCTGACTTGAGCAGACGCTCGACGTCATGGGCTTGCTGCTTGACCCGGTCACGGTTCGCCTTCTCATAGTAAAAGCGGTCGAGCACTTCCCGGCTCGAGTCGTAGCGTTCTTCAGAGACGATATCGCCCGACGTGAGCGCGATTGGACTGAACCGTTCCTTCCCGGAGGCGAGCTGTTGGAATACATAAGCGCCTTCAAGGTCTGCCATCACGCTGTCAAACGCCGCCTCTAAGTTCGAGCGGTTCGGCGTTTTGGCTCGATGCATGATCTCTTGAGCGATTTGCGGGCTCATCCCGGCGAAACTGGCAACGAGCTGCTTGTCGAGCATACCTGCGTTCCAATCGATTCGTTTCAATCCCGCTTCCCGTTCCGTCAACGGATCGGATTTTTGTTGCGCCGGCGGCAAGATGTACTCGCTGCCTGGCATGATCGTCCGATACGTGTTTTGAGACGGGGGAAGGTGTTTGATTGCGTCTAAAATCTTGCCGTCCTCGTTCGTCAAGACGACGTTCGAGTGACGTCCCATCAGTTCGATATAGACGCGTTTGTTTTCTTCGTCGCCGAGCTCGTTACGCGATCTGACCGAGAAAACGATGACACGGTCGCGGCCGACTTGTTCGATCGCTGTGATAAAGCCGCCCTCGATATGCTTCCGCAGCATCATACAAAACATCGGAGGCTCTTGCGGGTTCTTGATCGGGGTGTCCGTCAATTGAAGTCGCGCATACATCGCATTCGCTGAAACGAGCAACGAGACGCTTTGTCGGTTCGATCTGACTTGAATCATCAAGTCGAGCGCATACGGTTGATGCACTTTATTGATTCGACCGCCAACGAGCGGTTGTAGTTCTTTTACGACACGATATGTCATTAATCCATCATATGCCATTAGTCTCATCACCTTTGTCCTTTTTCTGTCTCTACGTTATCAGATTCACAGAAAATATGGTACGATGAAGTAGGAAATCCGAACTTCTTCTTGCCGTAACAATTAAAGGACTGCTATTATAATGTAATGTGATGTTAGAAGATGGAGGGCTTGCATTGAATTTTAAAGAACGAGGATTATTAATCGTCTTGTCTGGTCCAAGCGGTGTCGGCAAAGGTACTGTTTGCCGAGTGCTCCGTGAAGAGGCGGACAACAACCTTCAGTATTCGGTGTCGGCAACGACTCGAAAACCACGTGAAGGCGAAGTTGAGGGAGTGCATTACTTCTTTAAGACGAGAGAGCAATTTGAAGACATGATTGAACACGATCAACTGCTTGAACATGCAGAATTCGTCGGCAACTATTACGGGACACCGGTCGAATGGGTGCGCGAGACGCTTGAAAGTGGCAAGGACGTCATTTTAGAGATTGAAGTCCAAGGAGCTTTCCAAGTAAAGGAACGTTTCCCAGAAGCCGTCTTTTTATTCCTCGCACCGCCGAGCCTGCAAGAACTTCGAAACCGTTTAGTCGGTCGAGGCACTGAATCGGAAGAAGTCATCAAGCAACGCTTGCTCGTCGCCCGTGAAGAAATCGAGTTGATGGATGCTTACGATTACGTCGTCACAAACGACGAAGTCGATAAAGCGATCGACCGGATCAAAGCGATCGTGACGGCCGAGCATTGTAAACGTGAACGTGTCGCGTCTCTCTATAAAAAAGCTATGATGGAGGTCATTTAATGTTATACCCTTCGATTGATGCCTTACAACGTATCATCCCGTCGAAATACACAATCGTGACGGTGGCCGCCAAGCGTGCCCGTCAGATCCAAGACGGAAAAGCACCAAAAATCGCTGCGCCAAAATCGTATAAACCGGTCGGTCAAGCGCTAGAAGAAATATTCTCGGGTGACACGACAATCATCGTGAACGAAAAGAACAACGGATGAAGTGTGACCCAAGTCGGATACGACTTGGGTCTCATTGTCTATAAAGGGGAGAAATGTGAATGTTGAACGACCGGAACATCTTGCTTTGTGTGAGCGGCGGTATCGCTGCATATAAGGCGTGCGCACTCACGTCAAAACTCGTTCAAGCAGGCGCGAACGTCCGCGTGGCGATGACAGCATCGGCTGAGCAGTTCGTCGGAAAGGCGACGTTTCAAGCACTCAGTCGCAATCCGATCTATTCGGACGTGTTCGAAGAGCACGACCCGACGAAGATCGCCCACATCGATGTCGTTGATACGAGTGATTTGATCGTCGTCGCCCCGGCGACGGCGAATATCATCGCTAAACTTGCTAACGGAATCGCCGACGACTTCATCACGACCTCGATCTTAGCAGCGAAATGTCCCGTCATCGTGTCTCCGGCGATGAACGTCAACATGCTCGAACATCCGGCGACCCGCCGAAATATCGAGACGCTCAAATCATACGGCTATCAAATCATCGAGCCGGGTGTCGGCAATCTGGCCTGCGGCTGGATTGGCGGCGGACGTCTGCCTGAACCGGAAGATCTCGTCCGCATCATCGCGAGCCAGTTCGTCCCGAAACACTTGCTTGAAAAGCACGTCTTGATTACGGCTGGGCCCACGGTCGAGCGTATCGACCCGGTCCGGTTTTTATCCAACGATTCATCCGGGAAGATGGGAGTCGCCCTTGCTGAGGCGGCGCGAGATATGGGCGCGAACGTGACGCTCGTCCACGGCCCGCTCCAAGTCCCGGTCCCAGACGGGGTGACCGCGATCGCGGTCGAGTCGGGACAACAGATGCTCGAGACGGTGCTCGAGCGATTTGCGACGCAAGACATCGTCATCAAGTCGGCGGCGGTCGCTGACTATCGTCCGAAGACGGTCCACACCGAGAAACATAAAAAAGTCCACGGCCCGTTGACGATCGAGCTCGAGGAGACGACCGATATTTTAAAGGAGCTCGGAACGAAGAAGACGCATCAGCTCCTCGTCGGATTCGCTGCCGAGACAGAGCAGCTTGAAGACCATGCCCGGGCTAAACTCGAGCGTAAAAACGTCGACTTCTTGGTCGCGAACGACGTGTCGAAGCGAGACATCGGTTTCCGGTCTGACGACAACGAAGTCGTCTTATTCCGAGCGGATGGCTCATCTGTCCGTCTGCCGCGGCAGAGCAAACAACGTCTCGCCCACGAGTTGCTCGCCTACTTTAAGGAAGGTTTACGATGATTGCTCACGTCCACGTTGATGCTCCGGTCATCACGATCGACCGACCGTTTGACTATGAGGTCCCGGTCCAGTTCGAGTCGTTGATCGAGCCAGGTATGCGCGTATCGGTACCGTTCGGATCGAGACGGTTACTCGGCATCGTGACAGGGGTGTCGGACGGAACACGGGAAGGGTTAAAACCGCTCGAAGCGCTTCTTGACGAAGAGTCGTCTTTGACCGAAGAGTTGCTCGAACTGTCGACGCACGTGAAACAGACGACGCTTTGCTTCCGCTCGTCGGCACTGCTCGCCATGTTGCCGGCGGCGCTGAAAGTCAGCTACGATAAAGCGATCAAAGGGGAGTCACTTCCTGAGGGTGTTCGGGCCGGCACACACTTGTCGGAGTACCCAAAAGAAGTCCAGTCGTTGATTTTGGCCATGGCCAAAAAAGGGGACTTGTCGCTTTCACCGGTGCTAAAAGAGAAACGAACGGTCAAAACCGACTTGTTGATCGAGTTGAAGGATGCGAGCGTCGTCCCGGCGCGTGCCAAAAAACAGCTCGAGGCGGTCCGTCTGCTTGAAGACGTGCCTCGTATGTACTGGTCGTCGCTCCGTCAAATCGGATTGACGCGCCCCCAGCTGCAAAAGCTCGAGACGCTCGGTGCCGTCAAAGTGACCGAAGTCGAATTGAATCGAGACCCGTACGCTTCGATCGAACAAGTGATCGATGATGTCCAACTGAATGACAGTCAAACGGAAGCGGTGCGCGCGATTCGCGAGGCCGAAGCCGGTGAGACGTTGTTGCTCCACGGCGTGACCGGAAGCGGAAAGACCGAAGTGTATCTCGAGTCGATCGGCCAAGTCGTCGATGACGGGAAGCAAGCCGTCCTGCTCGTTCCGGAGATCAGCTTGACACCGATGATGGTCAAACGGTTCAAACGCCGTTTTGGCGATCGCGTCGCCGTCCTCCATAGCGCCTTGTCGCAAGGCGAGAAGTATGATGAGTGGCGGAAAATCAAGCGACGGGAAGTCGACGTCGTCGTCGGCGCCCGATCGGCCATTTTTGCTCCGCTCGAACACATCGGCCTGCTCATCCTAGACGAAGAGCATGAGACGACGTATAAACAAGAAGAAAATCCACGCTATCATGCGCGCGACGTCGCAATTTGGCGAGCCCGTCATCACGGTTGTCCGGTCGTGCTCGGAAGCGCGACACCGTCGCTCGAGTCTTACGCCCGCGCCCAAAAAGGCGTCTATCGCTATTTGCATTTGAGTGAACGCTACGGCGGCAAGATGCCGCCCGTCCATATTGTCGATATGCGCCGCGAACTCGCGAAAGGGAACACGACGATGTTCTCGGAAGACTTATTTCTGGCCATCAATGACCGGATTGCGAAGAAAGAACAATGTGTCATCTTGCTCAATCGCCGCGGGTTCACGACGTTCGTCATGTGCCGTGATTGTGGGGAAGGGCTGACCTGCCCACATTGCGCCGTCAACTTGACGTATCATCAGCACGGCGACCGGCTCAAATGCCACTATTGTGGCTATGAGATCGGGATGCCGCCGAAATGCCCGACGTGCGACAGTAAAAAGATCAAACAGTTCGGCACCGGCACGCAAAAGATCGAGACCGAGCTGTTGAACCGAATCCCGGAAGCACGGATCATCCGCATGGACCAGGATACGACGTCGCGTAAAGGGTCGCACGAACAGCTGTTGAAACGGTTTGAGGACGGCGAGGCCGACATCCTGCTCGGTACCCAGATGATTGCCAAAGGGCTCGATTTTCCGAACGTCACGCTCGTCGGCGTGCTCGCGGCCGATGCGACGCTCGGTATGCCCGACTTTCGGGCGACCGAACGCACGTTCCAACTCGTCACCCAAGTCGCCGGACGAGCCGGACGTGGAAGTTTACCGGGTGAGGCGTACGTCCAGACGTACAATCCGGACCATTATGTCATCGAGACGGCGAGTGGGCATGATTATGAGTCGTTTTTCGAGCGCGAGATGAAACTCAGACAAGTCGGCAACCATCCGCCTTACTGGTACGTGACGCTCGTCACGTTCGCGGCTGAGAATCCGCTCGTCGCGCAAGCCGAGGCCGACCTGTTCGCCGCCGATTTTGCGGCAGCGCACGTCGAGCAGTCCCGGCTGAACGGACCGATGCCGGCACCGTTATCGAAACTAAAAAACTTGTATCGCTACCAGCTGTTCATCAAGACGAAACAACCGGAAGCGTTATATCCCGTTCTCGCCATGCTGCAACAAGCGCGGGCGAAAGCAATCAGCAAAAAAGAATATCAATTGAGTATAGATGTAAATCCATACGTCTTCATGTGAGGTGGAACGAAATGTATAAAGTAGTCGAAATTCCAAATGAGATTTTGCGGGTCAACTGTGACCCGGTGACAAAGTTTGACAAGAAGTTGCGCCAGACGGTCGACCGGCTGTTTGACACGATGTATGAGTATGATGGCGTCGGTGTGGCCGCGCCGCAAGTCAATTTGAACCAGCGCCTTGCCGTCGTCCATACTGACGACGAAACAGGTCCGCTCGTATTGATCAATCCAGAGATCATTTCGACCGCAGGCAAAGCCGTCGGATTAGAAGGTTGCTTGAGCATCCCGGGTGAGTTCGGATTCGTCGAACGACATGAGTCGATCGTCGTCAAGACGCAAGACATGAAAGGGCGCTTTCAAGAAGTGAAAGCAAGCGGCTTCTTCGCGCGCGCCATCCAACACGAGATCGACCATTTAGACGGCGTCCTGTTCACCGATAAACTCGCCGTTCCTAAGCCCGGAACCGACAAGCGGATCGTCTTCATGGGCACACCGGCGTTCGCCGTATCCGTACTTGAGCGCTTGCTCGAAGAAGGATACAATGTCGTAGGTGTTGTCTCGCAGCCGGACAAACCGGTCGGTCGCAAGCGCGAGCTCAAACCGACACCGGTCAAAGAGTGTGCGCTCCGTCATAACATCCCGGTATTGCAGCCGATCAAAGTCCGCACCGATTACGAGGATATTTTGGCGCTTGAACCCGATTTGATTGTGACGGCGGCTTACGGGCAAATCGTGCCGAGTGAACTGTTAGAGGCTCCGACATATGGCGCGATCAACGTGCACGCCTCGCTCCTTCCAAAATACCGGGGGGGCGCACCGATCCATCAAGCGATTTTGGACGGAGAGACAGAAACGGGCGTCACGATCATGTACATGGTCGATAAATTGGATGCAGGTGACATGATCGCGAACACGATCGTCCCGATCGAAGAGACAGACACGGTCGGTACGCTGTTCGACAAACTTGCCGTCGCAGGGTCTGATCTGTTGATCAAGACGTTGCCAGCCTTTTTAGAAGGCTGGATCGAAGCGGTACCGCAAGACGAACGTGACGTCACGTTCGCACCGAACATTAGCCGGGACCGCGAACAGCTGGACTGGTCGCAGCCGGGTGCATCGATCTTCAACCACATTCGTGGCATGAACCCGTTCCCGACGGCGTATACATTGATCGCGGGCGAGCGGGTGAAAGTGTTCGCGAGCGAGAAGACGAGCGGGAGCGGTGAGGCGGGCACAATCGTCCGGCTTGAAGAGGATGGGTTTGTGGTCGCGACTGGAAATGACGTCGCCATCAAAGTGACAGAGTTACAGCCGGCCGGAAAAAAACGGATGGACGGTGCCACGTTCATGCGCGGTGCCGGACAAAAGCTGCAAGTGGGCGACCAATTAGGAGGGTGACATGAACGTAAGACAAGCAGCGCTTGATACGCTGATCAAAATCGAACAAGGCGGAGCCTATTCGACGATCGCGGTCAACGATTTATTAAACCAAAAAAAGCTAGCTTCAAAAGACGTGGGACTTTACACAGAGCTCGTCTACGGAACGCTCGGGCGGAAGCGGACGCTTGATTATATATTGGAGAAGCGTGTCCAAAACCCGAAAAAACTGGACAGTTTCGTCTTACCGCTCCTTCGGATGAGCGTGTATCAACTGTTCTATTTGGACAAAGTGCCGGACCGGGCCGTCTTACACGAGGCGGTCGAGATCGCCAAAAAACGTGGGCACTCCGGCATCGGCAAGTTCGTCAACGGCGTGTTGCGCAACGTCACCCGTGACGGGTTCCCAGATTTGAGCGGGCTTCCTGACGCCGAACGGATCGCGATCGAGCACAGTCATCCCGACTGGCTCGTCGCGGATTGGATCAACACGTACGGGATTGAGGCGACAGAGGCGATGTGCAAGTTGAACAACGAGCCGGCCCCGGTGACAGTTCGCGTCAACCGCAAACAAATCACGGTCGACGAGATGATCGAACGCCTCGCCGAGTCAGGCGTACAAGCGTCACGTTCTGATCTATCGTCAGACGGTCTCGTTATCGAGTCCGGAAACGTTCATACGACGCCGTTTATCGACGCAGGACTTTTGTCGATTCAAGATGAGAGCTCGATGATCGTCGCCGACGCGCTCAGTGCCGAGAAGACCGAACGCGTGCTCGACGCGTGTGCCGCGCCAGGCGGAAAAGCGATGCACACCGCCGAACGGATGGACGGCGGGACGCTCGTGGCGCTCGACCTTCACCCTCATAAGGCAAAACTGATCGAACGACAAGTGAAGCGATTGCAAATCGATGGAGTGACCGCACTAGCCCTCGATGCCCGAGACGCCGGAGATGAGTTCGAACGCGAGAGCTTTGACCGCATCTTGCTCGATGTCCCGTGCTCGGGTCTAGGTGTCATTCGCCGCAAGCCAGATATTAAATGGACGAAGGACAAAGAATCCCTTTCTGGACTGCCGATCATCCAACGTGAAATTATTGACGCTGTCTTGCCACTACTGAAGCAAGGTGGTACGCTAGTGTACTCGACATGTACAATCGACCCGTCTGAAAATGAACGGCAGGCCGACTATATATTGTCGAACGGATTGACGTGGGATGAAACACTCCGAGATCGTCTTCCTGAAGTGTTACGTCCGATGGTGTCATCGGACCGCGCCGAACTCAAACTACTTCCGACGACGTTCGGAACGGACGGCTTCTACATCGCCGCATTTAAGAAAGAGGTATAAACATGAATCCAAAAGCAGTTGAAAAAACCCCATTAGTCGGTGCCAAGCCGTCTTTATATTCGCTCACATACCCTGAACTCGAACAATGGCTCATCGATGCAGGAGAAAAGTCGTTCCGCGCGAAACAGTTATATGACTGGATGTATGTCAAACGGGTGACGTCATTCGATGATATGACGAACTTGTCGAAACCGCTTCGTGAAAAACTCGATGCTTCGTTCCAGTTGACGACGTTAAAAGAACTCGTCCGCCAGGAATCACAAGACGGAACGATCAAGTTCTTGTTCGAGCTCCAAGACGGTTACTCGATCGAGACGGTACTCATGCGCCACGAATACGGCAACTCGGTCTGTGTCACGACACAAGTCGGATGCCGCATCGGCTGTACGTTCTGTGCATCGACGCTCGGCGGGTTGAAACGTAACCTTGAAGCCGGAGAAATCACGGCTCAAGTATTAGATGTTCAACGGGCGCTCGACGTGAGCGGTGAACGTGTCGACTCGATCGTCGTCATGGGAATCGGCGAACCGTTTGACAACTATGACGAATTGATGCGTTTCTTGCGCACGGTCAACCACGATGACGGTTTGAACATCGGTTCACGCCACATCACCGTCTCAACGAGCGGAATCGTGCCGAAAATCTACAAGTTCGCCGACGAAGGGATGCGCATTAACTTTGCGATTTCGCTTCATGCGGCGTCGACGGAAGTTCGGACACGTCTCATGCCGATCAACCGTGCCTATAACTTGGACAAGTTGATGGAAGCCGTCAACTATTACACGGAGAAGAGTGGACGTCGTATCACGTTTGAATACGGTTTGTTCGGTGGCGTCAACGATACAGAAGAGGATGCCCACAAGCTTGCCGACTTGTTGAAAGGCGTCAAATGCCACGTCAACTTGATTCCAGTCAACCATGTGCTTGAGCGCGACTATGTGCGCACGCCACGTAATCAAATTTTTGCCTTTGAAAAAGTGCTCAAAGATCGAAAAGTGAACGTGACAATTCGTCGCGAACAAGGTTCGGACATCGATGCGGCTTGCGGGCAGCTTCGAGCGAAGGAGCGCGAACAAGAAACGAGGTAATCAGGAAGATGGAATTAGCATACCGAACCGACCGTGGGCAGGTGAGGGCTCAAAACGAAGATGCCGTCTTGATTTTAGGGGACGAGCATGCCGGGATCGCCCTCGTCGCCGACGGCATGGGGGGGCATGAAGCAGGAGAGGTCGCGAGCGGGCTCGTCATCGAGCAGTTTCGTCGCGCCTTTCCGACGCTTCCGGCCACACCGTTAGCGATGGAGACGTGGTTCCGTGATAACGTGGAGCTGGCAAATGAGCAAGTGCTTGAATTCGCGAAGCAGTCTAATCTCGTCATGATGGGGACGACCATCGCTGGCGTCTGTTGGCATGACGAAACGATTGTCATCGTGCACATCGGCGATAGCCGCGTCTACGCCCTTCGTGGCGGAACACTCCAACAATTGACGGAAGACCATTCTTACGTCAACGTGCTAAAACAACTTGGGGAATTGACGGAAGAAGAAATGCGGATCCACCCGAAACGAAATATTATCACCCGTGCGATCGGCTCAAAAGAGCACGTCGAACCTGATCTGCAAGTGTTTGCCGACCCCGAGTTCGACACGATTTTAATCTGTACGGATGGCTTGACGACTCACCTGACAGATGAAGCCATCAAACACGCCTTAACTCGTCCCATCTCTGCGGACGCTAAGGCGGACATGTTGATCGATCAAGCCAACCGATTGGGTGGGAGCGACAACATCACTGTGGCGCTCGTCCAATTCACAGATAGAAAGAGAGGATGAATCCGATGCGAAGTGGAGAACGAATCAACGATCGTTATCGGATCGAACAACAAATCGGTAGCGGCGGCATGGCAAATGTCTACCGGGCTCACGATGAGATTTTAAACCGAACCGTCGCCATTAAGGTGTTACGATCTGAATTCTCGCATAACGAACAATTTATACGCCGGTTCGAACGAGAAGCCCATGCGGCAACCAGTCTGAACCATCCAAACATCGTCGCCATTTATGACGTCGGAGATGAACAAGACATTTATTACATCGTCATGGAACATGTCGATGGTATGACGCTCAAACAATATTTACAGGAAGAGTACATATCAATCGAGGAAGCGTTACGGATCATGGGACAGATCTGTGATGCGATCGATCATGCCCATGCCCATCGCATCATTCATCGGGATATCAAACCGCAAAACATGATGATCGACCAAAACGGGAACGTCAAAGTGACCGATTTCGGGATTGCCGTGGCCATGTCGAACGCGACGCTGACCCATACGATGTCAGTCCTCGGGTCGGTCCACTACTTCTCTCCGGAACAAGCGCGTGGCAAGTTTGCCGATGAGAAGTCAGACATTTATTCGCTCGGTGCGGTGCTATACGAACTTGTGACAGGACGAGTCCCGTTCATCGGTGAGACGCCGGTCGCGGTCGCGTTACAACATTTGCAAGATGATCCGATCCGACCGCTCGACTTGAACCCTAAAATTCCACAAGCGCTTGAGAACTGTATTATGCAGGCGCTCGCCAAATCGCCGGGGGCACGACATGCCTCGGTTGCTGCTTTTAAAAAAGACTGCTTGACGTCGCTCAGCTCAGACCGCGCGGACGAACCGAAACGGATGCCGACAGAACAAGACGAATTTGATCAGACGCTCGTCATGGCACCTGTCGTTCCGGAAGAACCGAAAGAAGTCGTCAAGCAGCCGGCAGCTGCAGTCGAACCGGAATCGGCGACACCGAAGAAACAAAAGAAAAAGAAGTGGTGGCTCTGGCTAGTGCTCGTTCTTTTATTAATTGGTGGCGGGGTTGCCGCGTATGTGGTTGCAGATGAAATGTCACGTGCCGTCGTGCCTGATGTCGTCGGTATGAGCGTCGGTGATGCGACGACTGAACTGGAAGCATCCGGATTCATCGTTGAGACGACAGACCGGGTGAGTGACAACGTGTCTGAAGGCGACGTGATTTCGCAAAACCCGCAACCTGGACGGAAGCCGAAGCGCGGAACGGTCGTCACCATCGTCGTGTCCGCTGGAAAAGAGACGGTCGAGATGCCTGACGTCGAGGGATTGTCGCAAACAGCAGCGGAACGAACGTTGAAAGATCTTGATTTCACAGATATTGAAATCCAATCCGAATCGTCCGAAACGGTCGACAGCGGAGATGTGATTTCGCAGTCGATCACGCCAGGTGAGGAAGTTATCGCGTCGGAAGAGACGGTCACGCTCGTCGTCTCGACCGGAAGCAACAAAATCGAGCTCGCCAATTTGACAGGCTATACGTTCGAAGAGGCGTCAACTTACGCCGAGCAAAACAACTTGAAAATCGTGAAACGCGATGAGTATTCGACGAGCATCCCGGCGAATCAAATCATTCGTCAACTTCCGACGTCAGGGACGGCGGTCGATCCGGGAACGGAACTGACGGTCATCGTCTCACAAGGGGTCGAGCCGACCGACATCTCGATCGAGCGAGAAGTGGACGTCGAAATCGAACCGTCGGCAGAAGGTGAAGAGGCGGAGCCGGTCGAAGTCGTCATCCGTACCGTCGATGCCCGTGGTGAGATCGAAGTGTTGCGTGATATGATCACAGAAACGACGACGTATTCCTATACGCTCGTCATTGCTCCGGACGAAGTCGGTACCGCGACGATTGAAGTCGAGGGAGAAGTCGTTCGGACCGATACGGTGACATACGCCCAAGCAAAAGATTCACAATGAAGAGGTGGCGTGCGCGTCACCTCTTTTCTAAGGAGGAAACAGGATGAAAGGAACGATTATTCGCTTGCAAGGTGGATTTTATGATGTCATGACCGAAACGAAAGTTGAAATCAGATGTCGCGCCCGGGGAAACTTCCGGAACCGAAACATTTCGCCCGTCGTCGGGGACGACGTGGATATTCAAGACCAAGGGGACGGGACCGGCTACATCATGGCTGTCGATGAGCGGTCGAACCATCTCGTCCGTCCGCCGATCGCCAACATCGATCAGGCGTTTCTGCTCTTTTCCGTGAAAGAGCCGGCGTTCTCGTTTCATTTGCTTGACCGCTTTCTCATTTTGATCGAATCGAAGCAAGTTCACCCGATCATCGTGTTGACGAAGATGGACTTGTTGCTAGAAGCTGAAAAGGAAAAAATTAGTGCGGCGGCAGCGCTATACCGTTCGATCGGCTATCAAGTCATTGAGACGTCGACCGAAGACGGAGCTGGGATCGAGCTCATCCGCAGTGCGTTCAAAGACAAGACGAGCGTATTCGCCGGACAGACCGGCGTCGGGAAGAGTTCGTTGCTGAACGCGGTCGCACCGGAGCTTGAACTCGCGACTGGTAAGATTTCGAAAGCGCTTGGCCGCGGGAAGCATACGACGCGTCACGTCACGCTCATCACACTCGCGGACGGGTTCGTCGCCGATACACCTGGATTCTCGAGTCTTGAGTTCCCGGAAGAACTTGAAGTCGAGGAGATGCGTTGGTGTTTCCCTGAATTCGTCTTGCGGCACGATGACTGTAAATTCCGTGGTTGCGCCCATTTGAACGAGCCAGGTTGTGCCGTCAAAGCGGCGGTCGAGGCCGGAGAAATCGCTTCCACCCGCTATGCGAACTATGTTACGTTTATGGAGGAATTAAAAGATAGACAACGGAGGTACTAACATGATTAAAATCGCACCATCGATCCTGTCGGCCGATTTTGCCAACCTTGAGGCAGAGGTCAAAGCGGTCCAAGAAGCAGGGGCCGATTACATCCATTTTGACGTCATGGACGGTCAGTTCGTGCCGAACATCTCGATTGGACTGCCGGTACTCAAAAGTTTGCGTGACAAGTCGGACATGGTATTAGACGTCCATTTGATGATCGACCAGCCGGAACGGTTCGTCGAGGACTTCGTTCAAGCAGGCGCCGATATCGTCACGGTCCATGTCGAGGCGACAAACCATTTGCATCGCGTATTGCAACAAATCAAAGGAGCCGGCGCTAAGTGTGGTGTCGTCTTGAACCCACATACACCGTTGTCGTCAATCGAGCACGTGCTCGGTGATGTCGATATGGTGTTGCTCATGACCGTGAACCCTGGCTTTGGCGGCCAAGCGTTCATCGAAGCGGTCGTCCCGAAGATCGCGGCGCTCAGCGAGATGCGCCAAGCGCGTCGTCTCGACTTCGAAATCGAGATCGATGGCGGCGTAAATCCTGCGACGGCAAAACTTTGTATCGACGCAGGTGCTGACGTCCTCGTTGCCGGTTCGGCCATCTATAACGAACCGAGCTATAAAGACGCAATCGATAGCATTCGCAACGCGTCTCGTGTATAATCGTCTGTAGAACAACAAATATTGTCGCAAGGGGTGTCACATCTGTGGCTGAGAGGCATGAGCTAACCCTTTGAACCTGTTCCGTTCACACGGACGTAGGGATGTGGCGAAAATGCACGTTGCTACACGATAGCAGCATGGCGTTTACGTCATGCTGCTTTTTGTCGTTCACTCATATCAAGGAGGGAATAAGATGAAACAACGTTTAAAACTACAGGCGCTCATTGAAATCTCGCTGTTCGCCTCGCTCGGACTGATCTTTGACATGCTCATCCCATATCGGTTGCCGCAAGGCGGAGCAGTCAGCCTGGCGATGCTGCCGATTCTCGTGATGGCGTATCGGCATGGATTGAGAGGCGGACTCGCGACAGGCGCGCTCGTCGGGACGCTACAACTGTTATTTGGGGCCTATATCTTCACACCGGTCCAGTTTTTACTCGACTACACGGTCGCCTACGGCCTCGTCGGAGTCGCCGGTATCTTCGCCGGTCAAGTCAAACAGTCGGCAAAAGACGGCGCCAAGAAAACGCTCACGTTCTATTTGATTCTCGGGGCGTTGATCGGCTCGGCGCTCCGATATGTTGCGCACGTCGTCTCCGGCATCGTCTTCTTCGCCGAGTATGCGGAAGGACCGGTCGTCTTGTACTCGCTCGGCTATAACTTGACGTATATGTTGCCGTCGTTCCTCGTCTCGGCGGTCGTGATCGTGATCTTGTTCACGTCGGCGCCGCGCTTCGCGACGCTCGCGACACGGGACATCAGATAATGCGCGTCTTGATTGTGGCTGCGAGCCCGGAAGCGGTCCCTGAGCTTCCTCGGAACGCCGATTACGTCATCGGCGTCGACGGCGGCTATCATACGCTGCTCGACCGTGGGATGAAGCCGGACCTGCTCGTCGGTGACTTTGATTCGTTCACAGGCACCGTGCCGGAGGAAGCTGTCCGTTATCCGTCTGAAAAAGACGTGACCGACCTTGAGATCGCTCTCGAGGCGGCACGAGGGAAAGGGGCGGACGTGATCGACGTGTACGGTGCACTCGGAGGCAGACTCGATATGACGCTCAGCAACGTCGGTCTGCTCGAGGCGTACCCCGAGATGCGGTTGTTCGCAGACGGGCAAGAAGTCCGCCTCGTCGGAAAAGGGGACTATCGTCTCCCGCGTCGTCCTGACCATTACTTGTCGCTCGTACCTTGGAAACGGGCCTCGGTCTCGATTCGTGGCGTCAAGTACCCGCTCGAGAACCATGACGTCGTCAGCCATGAGGCGCTGACGATCTCAAACGAGTGGTCGGCGGAAGAGGCGGACTTGCTCGTTCATAGCGGCAACGTCTTGATTATGTATATAAAGAAATAAACAAAAAAAATCCCATCGGCGCATGCCGCTGGGATTTATTTCGTTCGTGTATGGTAATTATACGCGTTCAACGAGACCTGATTTAAGAGCGCGAGCTGAAACCCAAACTCGTTTAGGTTTACCGTCAACGAGAATGCGAACTTTTTGTACGTTTACACCCCAAGTACGTTTTGTCTTGTTGAGTGCGTGCGAACGGTTGTTACCTGACTTAGGTGACTTACCTGTTACGTAGCATTTACGTGCCATGCGTTTCCCCTCCTTTTTTATGTGGGTTCGTCCTAATAGACACTCGTTTATATTAGCATGGGTTTTTTCACGATGCAACTAGAAAATAACCGGATGACAAGAAAAAAACTTGACATTACGGATGAGGATTTTAATAATGAATGAGGGTTGCGGTTACAATTGACCGAGTTTAGGGGCATGTCCTTTTAATAACTAGGTACTTATTGTAGAATATACTGTAGGAATCATTCCGAATAAAGGAGGCTACTCCATATGGCAATTGAAATGAAGACAACATATGGCAATATTGATATCACGAACGACGTGGTCGCGACACTCGCGGGCGGTGCGGCGATGGAATGTTTCGGCGTCGTAGGAATGGCGTCACAAGCTCAACTGAAAGACGGGATCGCAGAACTGCTCAAACGTGAGAACTATGCGCGTGGCGTTGTCGTACGTCAAGATGGAGAAGACGTACATATCGATATGCACATCATCGTGAGCTACGGGACGAAAGTGTCGGAAGTCGCGTACAACGTGCAAAGTCGTGTAAAATACACGCTCGGTGAAACTTTAGGATTAAACGTTTCGTCGGTAAATATATTCGTACAAGGCGTTCGTCTGACGAATGACTGACGAGAACGAAGGAGGATTTGGTGTGGGGTTAAAACGTTTAGATGGATTGGTGTTTGCGCAGATGGTCGCAAACGGTGCAGCCAACTTGAGCCAAAATGCAGATTACGTGGATTCGCTTAACGTCTTCCCGGTCCCAGACGGCGACACGGGAACGAACATGAATTTGACGATGACTTCAGGTGCGAAGGAAGTGGCCGCACTCGACACGGCGAATATCGCTGACGTGTCATCAAAGTTTGCCCGCGGTCTACTTATGGGGGCCCGTGGGAATTCGGGTGTTATTTTAAGCCAATTATTCCGTGGTTTCGGTAAATCAATCGAAGGAAAGACAGAATTATCGACACTCGACTTTGCCGAGGCACTCAAACGTGGCGTCGACACGGCATACAAGGCGGTTATGAAACCGGTTGAAGGAACGATTTTGACGGTTGCTCGTGAAGCGGCCGACGAAGCGCTCCGTGCCTCTGAGTCGACGAGCGACTTCAATGAGTTCATGGAGCAAGTGATCACGGAAGCGAAAGCTTCGCTCGAACGGACACCTGATTTGTTGCCGGTCTTAAAAGAAGTCGGTGTCGTCGACTCAGGCGGTCAAGGTCTCCTCGTCATCTATGAAGGGTTCCTCGCGAGCCTTGAAGGGAAAGAGCTCGAGAAGCCGCACGCACCGGTCATGGATGCCCTCGTTGAGGCAGAACACCATGCTGCGCAAGGCTTCATGTCGACGGAAGATATCGAATTTGGATATTGCACGGAGATCATGGTCCGTTTCCAAGACGAAAAGTTGAAACAGACTCCGTTCGATGAGGACGTGTTCCGTAACGAGCTGTCTGAACTCGGAGACTCTCTCCTTGTCGTCGCCGACGAAGAGTTGCTCAAAGTCCACGTTCACGTCGAGACGCCGGGCGACGTCATCACGAAAGGACAACGTTTTGGTGAGCTTGTCGCAGTCAAGATCGAGAACATGCGTCAACAGCATTCGACGATTCTTGAAGAAGAGCACGGTGCCAACCAGCACGGCGTTCAAGCGACTGCCGTCAAAGCGAAAGTGCCTTACGCGATCGTCACCGTCGCCATGGGTGAAGGTGTCAGTGAACTGTTCCGTTCGCTCGGTGCCGCACATGTCATCGAAGGCGGGCAGACGATGAACCCGTCGACGGAAGACATCGTCAAAGCGATTGAAGCGGCGAACGCCGAGCACGTCTTCATCTTCCCGAACAACTCGAACATCATCATGGCCGCTGAGCAAGCGGCATCGGTCGCACCTTGCGGCGTCTCGGTCATTCCGACGAAGACGGTACCACAAGGACTAGCGGCTGCCATCGCGTTCAATCCTGAAGCGGATGTCGAGACGAACGAGTCGGTCATGAAGACGGCCGCAACTACGGTCAAGTCAGGACAAGTGACATACGCTGTCCGTGACACGAGTATCGACGGTGTCGAGATTCGTAAAGATGATCATATGGCGATTGCTGAGAAGAAAATCGTCGCATCATCAAAATCGAGTCTAGAAGCGGCAAAAGCGCTCGTAGATGCACTTGTGGACGCGGATGATGAGATTGTCACGATCTTGACGGGCGAAGGTTCGTCGGCGGAAGATGTCGCAACACTCTCGGCTTACATCGAATCGAAGAACGATGAGATTGAAATCGAAGTTCACGACGGTAAACAACCGCTCTACTCCTACATTTTTAGTGTGGAATAAGCTGTATCTCAGCCCTGCCTTCTGTATAATGAAGGTAGGGTTTTTTTGAAAGGGGGAAATGCGATGAAATATCGCAGTGTGTTTGATATTATCGGGCCGGTCATGGTCGGACCATCGAGTTCGCATACGGCCGGAGCCGCACGCATCGGTCTTATGGCCGGCAAACTGTTCGGCCGAACGCCGGACCTCGCGCGGATCACGTTTTACGGGTCGTTCGCCGACACGTATCGAGGTCATGGGACGGACGTCGCCATCGTCGGAGGCATCATGGGGTTCGATACGTTCGATCTGCGCATCCCGCAAGCGCTCGACATCGCGAAAGAGCGGGGGATCGAAGTCGTCTTTGAGACGAGCGACGCGCTCACGGATCATCCGAACACGGCCCGGGTTCATCTCGAGGACGCGGAGGGGACGTTTGAGATCGTTGGGATCTCGATTGGCGGTGGCACGATTGAAATCACCGAATTGAACGGATTCCCGCTCAAGCTTTCCGGCGGTGGACCGGCACTTGTCGTCTTGCATCACGATCGCTTCGGGGCGATCGCGGCCGTGACGGGCATACTCGCCAAGCACGAACTGAACATCGGGCATATGGAAGTGAGCCGTCATGAAAAAGGCAAGCAAGCCTTGATGGCGATTGAAATGGATGAACCGATGCCAAAAGATGTATTAGCGGAACTGGAACGGTTACCTCAAATCGAACGGGTAGCCATCTTTGGGGAATAAGGAGAAACGACTATGTTTAAATCAGTAGAAGAATTAGTACGGACGGCAACGGAACGAGACATCCCGATCTCTGAAGTGATGATCGAGCAAGAAGTCCACGTCAGACGCTCGACACGAGAAGAGGTCATGGCGATGATGGAACGTAACCTTGAAGTGATGGAAGAAGCGGTCGAGCGGGCGATGCAAGGCGTGACGTCTGTGACGGGGCTGACTGGGAATGACGCCGTGCTCATGCAAGACTATGTCCGATCGGGCAAATCACTTGCCGGTGACTTGATTTTAGATGCCGTCGCCAAAGCGATTGGCACGAACGAAGTGAATGCGGCGATGGGACGGATTTGCGCGACACCGACGGCGGGGAGCGCCGGGGTCGTACCGGGGACGCTATTTGCGGTCAAGGACCGTCTCGAGATGGACCGCGATGCGATGATTCGGTATTTATTCACCTCGGGCGCGTTCGGATTCGTCGTCGCGAACAACGCCTCGATTTCGGGTGCGGCCGGAGGCTGTCAGGCCGAAGTCGGTTCCGCGACCGGTATGGCTGCAGCAGCCATCGTCGAAGCGGCCGGCGGGACGCCGGAACAGTCGGCGACGGCGTTTGCGATCGCCTTGAAAAACATGCTCGGGCTCGTCTGCGATCCGGTAGCGGGTCTTGTCGAAGTACCTTGCGTCAAACGGAACGCCATGGGTGGGGCGAACGCGGTCGTCGCGGCTGATATGGCGCTCGCGGGCATCACGTCCCGCATCCCGTGCGATGAAGTCATCTCAGCGATGTACGAGATCGGTCAAATGATGCCGACCGCCTTGAAAGAGACGGCACGGGGCGGACTCGCCAATACACCGACAGCACGTCGGATCGAACGCAATATTTTTGGAGAGAAAGAAAATGCCAAACAGTGACGCGTTGACGACGCTCCGAGGGGTCGGGCCAGAGATGGCCAAAAAACTAGAGACGATGGGTCTCGAACGAATCGAGGACGTGCTAGAGCACGTCCCGTTTCGTTATGAAAATTATAACAGCGGCACCGTGACGACGGCAGTCCACGGGGACCTGGTCAAATGGAGTGGGACCGTTCAAGCGGAACCGCTCGTCCGCTATTATAGTAAAGGCAAAAATCGACTTCAGTTCCGGCTGTTGTTAGAAGAGCGCTACGTCGTCCATGTGACGATGTTCAACCGCGCTTTCTATAAAGACAAACTGGCGCTTGGTGCGACGGTGACGGTCAAAGGGAAATGGGATATGAACCGGATGACGATCAGTGCGACCGATCTCGAGTTCGGTGAGCTCGCGGACGGGTTACAGCCGATCTATTCGCTTCGTGCCGGATTGACGCAAAAGAATTTCAGTCGAATCGTCAAACTCGCCTTCGATCAGACGACGACGTTTGAGGACCGGCTGCCGGAATCAATCCGCTTGCGTTACCGCTTGGAGAACCGGGCGTCGATGCTCAGAGGGATGCATTTCCCTGATTCGATCGAGATGTACAAACAAGCGCGCCGCAGTTATGTGTACGAAGAATGCCTGCTTTATCAATTGAAGCTTCAGGCGTTTCGAAAGATGGAACGTTCCGGGAAAGGGAGGGCGCTCACGCTCGAAAAAACGCAACTCAACGAGTTCGTCAAGCGGCTCGCTTTCCCGTTGACGGGTGCACAGACGCGCGTCATTCGTGAGATCGTGAGTGATATCGAGAAGCCCGAACGCATGAATCGCCTGTTGCAAGGGGATGTCGGGAGCGGGAAGACAGTCGTTGCCGCGATCGCCTTGTATGCGACAGTGAACGCGGGTTATCAAGGCGCGCTCATGGTGCCGACCGAAATTTTGGCCGAGCAGCATGTCGCTTCGCTTGAACAACTGTTCGAGCCGTACGGGATCCGTGTCGCCTTATTGACGAGTTCGGTCAAAGGGAAGGCGCGCGCTACGTTGCTCGAAGCGATCAAAGCCGGTGACGTCGACATCATCGTCGGCACGCACGCCTTGATTCAAGGGCCGGTTGAGTTTTCGCGTCTGCACTTGGCGATCACGGATGAGCAACACCGGTTCGGCGTCGAGCAGCGGAAAATGTTACGAGACAAGGCTGATCTTGCGGACGTCTTGTATATGACGGCGACGCCGATTCCGCGGACGCTCGCGATCAGCGCGTTCGGGGAGATGGATGTGTCGACAATCGATGAGATGCCGGCAGGCCGGAAGCCGATCGAGACGTATTGGGCGAAAACGGATCAAATCGACCGAGTGCATGTGATGGTCGAGCGCGAACTGTCACTCGGACGTCAAGCGTACGTCATCGCGCCATTGATCGAGGAATCCGATACGCTCGAAGTCGAGAGCGCAACCGAGTTGTATCATTTACTCAATGAGCGATTCCCGAACTATGCGGTCGGACTCATGCACGGAAAACTGTCGAGTGCCGAGAAAGATGAAGTGATGAAGGCGTTCGCTGACAACTCCCTGCAAATTCTCGTGTCGACGACGGTCGTCGAGGTCGGGGTGAACGTGCCGAACGCCTCGCTCATCGTGATCCACGATGCGGAACGGTTCGGTTTGGCCCAGCTCCATCAGTTACGGGGACGCGTCGGTCGAGGCGCACATCAATCTTATTGTATATTAGTAGGAGACCCGAAGTCTGATGTCGGGAAGCTCCGCTTGAAGACGATGACGGAGACGAACGACGGATTCGTGTTAGCGGAAAAAGATTTAGAACTCCGCGGCGCCGGCGACTTCTTTGGGACAGCCCAAAGCGGGTTGCCGAGTTTCCGTGTCGCCGACCCGGTGCTCGACCTCAAAGTGATGGAAGTGGCGATGCAAGACGCCGTCCGCTTGCTCGGCAGCGAGACGTTTTGGCAGGAGTCCTCGTACAGACCGCTGCGTCAATACTTGAAGCGACTCGACTTACTTGTCGGCGAAAGGTTAGAATAACACTTGAAAATTAAAACTAAAGAATATATACTGCTATTAGTACCAGGTATTAAGTTCTTTAGGGAAGAGTTTAGGAGGGAACTGAATGCGGGTACCTAAGAAGGAGCGGCAACGCTTACTGCAAGAAACGATTGAACATAACCCGTTCATTAAAGACGACGAACTGTCGAAGCAGTTCGCCGTCAGCATTCAAACGATCCGTCTTGATCGGATGGAGCTTAAAATTCCTGAAGTCCGGGAACGGATCAAGCATGTTGCTTCAGAGCACCTCGATGAAGTGAAGTCGCTCGCAATGAGCGAGGTCATCGGTGATATGATTGACTTGAAACTCGACGAATCGGCCATCTCGGTTCTCGACATGGAAAGAGAACACGTCTTTAGCCGCAACGAGATCGCCCGTGGACACGTTTTGTTCGCTCAGGCCAACTCGTTAGCGGTGGCGCTCATCGACGACGAACTGGCGTTGACCACTAAAGCGGAAATCCGGTTTAGTCGCCAAGTTCATCTCGGAGAGCGAGTCGTTGCCAAGGCTCGTGTTGTCAAACTGCGTCGAGACGGACGGACGGACGTCTCAGTGGATAGTTATGTCGGCGAAGAGTGTGTCTTTAGCGGAGACTTCACGATTTATCGTCGCGGTGAGGAGGAACAAGTATGAAGTTAGCAATTGATGCAATGGGTGGGGATCATGCCCCAAAAGCAATCGTGGACGGCGTAAAACAATTTGCTGAACGTTTTCCGGACGAGCAGATGGAACTGTTTCTAGTCGGTGATGGAGTGAAGCTTGCGTCCTACGGGTTGACCGACCCACGGATTACAATCGTTCCTGCGAGCGAAGTCATCACAGGCGAAGATGAACCGGTCCGGGCGGTTCGCCGGAAGAAAGACAGCTCGCTCGTCGTAGCGGCTCAGCTCGTCAAAGACGGGAAAGCAGATGGACTCGTATCGGCCGGGAACACCGGGGCGCTCATGGCGGTTTCGCTTTTTGTCATCGGTCGGATTCCTGGAATCGAACGTCCGGCACTGTCGCCAACGTTCCCTACATATACGGGTAGCGGTGTCGTCGTCTTAGACGTCGGGGCCAATCCGGACGCTAAGGCAGAACATTTGGTTGATTACGCGATCATGGGTTCGCTTTACGCCGAGCACGTCCGCGGCATCAAGCGCCCACGTGTCGCGCTCCTAAACATTGGGACGGAGGCTGGGAAAGGAAACGCGCTGACGAAAGAAGCGTTCCCCCTCCTCGAACAGGCTCCGGTCCACTTCGTCGGAAACGTCGAGGCCCGCGAGGCGATGTCAGGTGACGTTGATGTCATCGTGACAGAAGGATTTGCCGGAAACATTTTGTTGAAAGGTGTGGAGGGTGCTTCGTCAATGCTCATGAAAATGTTGAAAGAACAGTTCACGAGCGATATTGTCTCGAAGCTTGCCGCTCTCGTCTTAAAACCGAAACTGAAAAACTTGAAACAAACATTAGATTATCGTGAGCAAGGTGGTGCGGGCTTGTTCGGAATCAACGCCCCCGTCATCAAAGCGCACGGGTCGAGTGACGCACTAGCCATCATGAGTGCGCTCAAACAGGCGAAAATCATGGTTGACCATGATGTCGTCGCGAAGATCAAACAAGCGAAAGCAACAGACTAACGTAAAGAAGGTGAGTACATGAGAGAAGCGTGGATATTTCCCGGCCAAGGGTCACAAACAGTCGGTATGGGTCAAACGTTCTTAGACGATCCTGAACAGATGCAAGCGATCGATCGTCGACTCGGATTTGATTTGCTCGACGTCATGGCGGCCGGATCAAAAGAAGAGCTTCAACAAACGGAAGTCGCACAACCTGCCATCGTGGCGCACGCGGCGCTGCTCGCGCTCGCACACGGGAAGACCGGTGCCAAACCGGACGTCGTGATTGGCCATAGTGTCGGTGAGTATGCGGCACTCGTCGTCGCAGGCGTCATCGATCTCGAAGAAGCGTGTGTGCTCGTACGTGAGCGCGGTAAGCTCATGTCCGAGGTGAAGGACGGAACGATGGCAGCGGTCATCGGCATGACCGATGTCGCAGAAGCGTTCCACTTGACCGAG
Source organism: Exiguobacterium sp. SH5S4 (assembly GCF_004337045.1). Lineage (NCBI taxonomy): Bacteria > Bacillati > Bacillota > Bacilli > Caryophanales > Exiguobacterium > Exiguobacterium sp. SH5S4. Next base: position 146,437 of record NZ_SJUQ01000002.1, on the reverse strand, counting down.
AAGATCAGTGCCAGCGGAAACCTTGTACAAATCGCCAATTACAACTGTCCGGGCCAGTTCGTCATTTCGGGTCACGTCGACGCGGTCAAACAAGCAGAGACAGACTTAAAACAGGCTGGGGCGAAACGCGTGTTGCCGCTAGACGTGTCAGGCGCGTTTCATAGCTCGTATATGATGCCTGCTGCGACACGGTTTAAAGATGTGCTCGCATCGTCACCGTTCAAAGATGCGACGATTGGGATCATTTCGAACGTCGACGCGGCGGTCCATACTGACGCCGAGAAACTAAAGGCGCTTCTCACCGAGCAACTGTACGCCTCGGTCCGGTTTGAGGACTGTGTCCGGAAAGCGATTGCTGAGGGGGTCGATACGTTCATCGAGTTCGGTTCGACGTCACCGTTGTCCGGGCTCATCAAACGAATCGATAAAAACGTGACACTTAAACAAGTGACGACGTTAGAAGAGGTTGCAGCGTTAGGGGGAGAAGTGCGTGCATGACCAAGTAGCAATCGTGACGGGTGCGTCCCGGGGTATCGGGGCCGCCATCGCGAAGCGTTTAGGGGAAGACGGCTTTCGAGTCGTCGTCAATTACTCGGGTAGTGTCGAGCAAGCAAAAGCAGTCGTTGCAGCCATTGAAGCAGCGGGCAGCGAGGCGATCGCCGTCAAAGCGGACGTCTCGAACGCTGACGATGTGAAAGCACTCGTCAAGACGGCAGTCGATACGTTCGGCCGTTTGGATTGCCTCGTCAACAACGCCGGGATCACACGAGACGGTCTGCTCATGCGCATGAAAGAGACCGACTTTGACGATGTGCTCGCAACGAATTTGAAAGGCGCGTTCTTGACGTCGCAAGCGGCGACGCGTCCGCTCCTCAAGTCGAAATCAGGGCGCATCATCAACATCGCCTCGGTCGTCGGAATCACGGGGAACGCCGGACAAGCGAACTATGCGGCAGCGAAAGCTGGACTCATCGGACTCACGAAATCGGTGGCGCGCGAGCTCGCGGCCCGTCACGTGACGGTGAACGCGGTCTGTCCGGGCTTTATCGAGACCGACATGACGGGTGCGTTGACAGACGCGCAGCGCGAAGCGACGCTCGGACAAATTCCGTTCAATCGCTTCGGCCAAGTCGAAGACGTGGCGAGCATCGTCTCGTTTCTCGCGTCAAGCGAGGCCGCTTATGTGACCGGGCAGACGATCGCCGTCGACGGCGGCATGACGATGGCGTAAAAACAGAACTTTACCAATTGTAGTACATTTAATATAATTTACTTTGGAGGGATTTTATCATGACAAAAGAACAAATCTTAGTAGACGTACAAGCAGCAGTAGCAGAGAAACTCGGGAAAGACGTTTCTGAAATCACAGCCGAAAAATCATTTAAAGACGACCTCGGTGCGGACTCGCTCGAAGTGATGGAAATGGTCATGGACCTTGAAGACAAGTTCGATATCACTATCGAAGACGAAGATGCCGAGAAGCTTGCAACTGTGGGCGACGTCGTGTCTTACATCGAAACAAAATTGTAATCAAGCCTCCCACCGCTCATAATGAGCGGTGGGCTTGTGCTTATACACGGAGGGACTTATGACAAAGGATAAGCGACGGTTCGACCGTCAAGGGTCGGCGCAAAGACGCCGACGAAATGAAGTGGAGCGAGCACGCATCGTGGAGAAGTTCACGGCACTCGAGGAACGGCTCGGTGTGAAGTTTACGAACCAAGAACTGTTAATGCAGGCGTTCACCCATTCATCATATGTCAATGAACAACGCGGCTTGAAAAAAGACAATGAACGGTTAGAGTTTTTAGGAGACGCGGTGCTCGAGTTGACAGTGTCCCGGTTTTTATATGAGACGTATCCGGAGCGCTCCGAGGGGGAATTAACGAAGTTACGGGCGGCCATCGTTTGTGAGCCGTCGCTCGTGAACTTTGCCGAAGCCTACGCTTTCTCTGATTTTATCTTGCTTGGAAAAGGGGAAGAGCTGACAGGCGGACGGAAACGTCCCGCGTTACTCGCCGATGTGTTCGAATCATACATCGCCGCCCTCTATCTTGACCAAGGGATCGAACCAGTAGAACAGTTCCTCGCCGAAGCGGTTTTTCCGAAAGTCTTAGCCGGTGTGTTTGAAGAGCAGACCGATTATAAGAGTCAACTTCAAGAGAGTGTACAGCGCGAAGGGCTCGGCCCGGTCACGTATACGATCATCGAAGAACGCGGTCCGGCCCATAGCCGTGAATTCGTCTCCCACGCTCGTCTCAGTGACGATATCGTCGGCGAAGGGATCGGTCGTTCGAAGAAAGAAGCCGAGCAGATCGCGGCTAAAGAAGCGTTGATCGAATTCAATCGGCGATACGCCGGCCTATAAAAAAAGGAGTGGACCCGCGCGGGTCCACTCCTTTTGGTTACGTCAATTGGCCAAGTTCTTCGACGAGACCGTCGACTTCAGAGATCGAGAGTGATGACCGGTTCATCACGTAGTCGTAAATCTCTTTCACGGCCGATGCATCGGCTTTGTTATATTCTTCCGCCTTGATCGCACCGCGGTTGATGATGTTCATTTTATCGAGGATTTCCTCGATCATTTGTTCATTCGTCATGTGTAGTACCCCTTTCTACAGTTCTTTTTAGAATAGCATGATTCTAGCATTTTGACGAACTAGCAACTGTGGTAAAATAAACAAATGAATGCTTACTTAGGATAGGATGGTCACGATGCACTTAAAACGAATCGAACTCGCTGGCTTTAAATCGTTTGCCAAGCGGATTGAACTAGATTTCCGTCCCGGCGTGACAGCCGTGGTTGGACCGAACGGGAGCGGGAAATCAAATATATCGGACGCTGTTCGCTGGGTACTCGGCGAACAGTCGGCCAAATCGCTCCGTGGGGCGAAAATGGAAGATGTCATCTTTGCCGGTAGCGAAGGCGAGAACCACCGCAACGTCGCCGAAGTGACGCTCGTTTTAGATAATAGCGATGCGCACTTGCGCCTGCCATATGAAGAAGTGAGCGTGACGAGACGCGTGACGCGCAGTGGCGACAGCGACTATTTCATGAATAAAAAGCCGTGCCGCCTGAAAGACGTCATCGACTTGTTCATGGATACGGGTTTGTCCCGTGACGCGTTTGCGATCATCGGGCAAGGACGGGTCGAACAAGTCATCTCGGGTAAACCGGAAGATCGTCGCGCCGTCATTGAAGAAGCGGCCGGCGTGCTGAAGTACCGCCAACGCAAAAAACAAGCGGAACGAAAGTTGCAAGACACCGAGCTGAACTTGTCGCGCGTCGACGATATCTTATACGAACTTGCCGACCGGGTCGAACCGCTTCGTGAACAAGCGGCACTCGCTCGAGAGTTCCAAGTCGCCAAGGCACGGCATGACGACCTCGAGACCGGGATTCTCGGTGCCGAGATCACTGAGCTCAAGGCGAAGATCACTTTCGCCACAACACAACAGACGGCAGCAGAAGAACAGTTACGCAACCAAGAAGCGGCGCTGAACGCGCTCGTCACCGAACGGGCTGCGCTCGAGGGAACATTGACTGAGCATCGTGCCGTCCTCGAGACGCTCCATCAGGATGAGCGTCTTCAAGCGACTGAGCTCGAACGGCTCTCAGGAGATATTAAACTCGCCAAAGCGCGAGAAGAACACGGGGCAGAGACGAAAGAACGACTCGAGCGCCAACGTGCGGAGTTGGTCGAAGAGACAGAGCAGTTGCAGTCGCGATTGTCGGTCGCTCAAACGGACAAAGCTTTGAAGTCAGAAGCGTTGCAGACCGTTGAGGCGACACGTGACGAGCTCGCGCGGAAGCTTACGGCGGCGACTCGCGATTTCAACGCGGAGATCGAACAGCTTCAAAGTGAAGCGTTCGAACTGGCAACGACACGAGCCACGCTCAGCAACCAACAGAAACGGGAACGACGTGACATCGAGCAGGCAGAGGAAGCGAAAGGACGTCTCCTGCGTGAGAACAAGGACCGGCTTGACGTTCGAACCGAACAGACCGCCTCGCTCGATGCAAACCGAGATCGTCTTGAAGCGGCACGTGCGGCTTGGCAGGAACTGTTGGCCGAAGAAGAGGCATTGGTCGCTAAGGAAGTCGCGCTTCGAGAAAAGTTGTCGCGAGCCGAACAATCGTATCACGACCTCGACCGGCGCCGTCAAAAGACCGAAGACCGAATCGACATGTTAGAGCGGATGAAGCAGTCATATGAAGGGTATTTCCATGCCGTCAAATTCGTATTGAAAGACCGTGCGAGCGGCGTGCTCGGAGCGGTTGCAGAGCTGATTCAAGTGCTCCCATCATATGAGGCCGCCATCGAGACGGCACTCGGTCAAACGCAACAACACGTCGTCGTTGAAGATGAAGCGGTCGGACGCCGCGAGATCGACAAGTTGCGCCGGGCTAATGCCGGGCGGGCTACGTTCGTCCCGATAACGACGGTGAAAGAGCGCTTTATCCCGAGCGAGGTCGCCCATCGTCTCGAGGCGATGGATGGCTTCGTCGGCATCGCATCGGACCTCGTGACGACGGAACCTTTGTTTGACAAATTGAAACGGTCCTTGCTCGGGGCCGTTATCGTGGCCAAGACGCTCGAGGTCGCGAACCGGATCGCTCAGACGACGGGCTATCGCTACCGGATCGTCACGCTCGACGGCGATATCGTCAATGTCGGTGGTTCGATGACAGGGGGGAGCCGGAAACAAGGCGTCGCCCTGTTCACCCAGTCAAGAGAGCTCGATGATTTGAAACAAGGATTGACGCAAGGGTTGGCCATGCTGCACGAACAGCAGCTTCGTGTGACCGAGTATGAAGCGGAGACGAGTCGTCTCAAACAGTCGCTCCACGCGCTCAGAACACGGAAACGGCAAGAGGAAGAGACGCTTCGGGCGTTAGAGACCTCGTTCCGGGAATTAGAGCGGACGACCCAGGACGCGAAAGCACAACTCGAACTGTTCGATCACGAGATGAATCGCTATACGCATACGATTGAAACATCTTCGGCAGAATTGACGCGCCTCGCAAGTGAACTCGAGGCGACGGAAGTGTTGCAGACGTCGCTGCGGACAGAGCTCGAGCAGTTGCGTGCGGAGCAGGCGAAAGGCGCGGAGACGACGGGGCAATTGCAAGAGGCAATCCGTCTAAACGAGCTCGACCTGCAACGTCATACGCTTGACCTGGATCGGGTGAATACGGAAGTCGAACGGCTCGTTGCCGAAGTCGACAAACAGACGACCCGACTCGATCAAATCAAACACGAACTCGAGCGGCTCGAAAGCGGACGGATCGTCTCATCCGCGGAACTTCGAATCGAGCATGACGAGGCGACGGAGCTGATGAAAGTGTTGACAGGGCGAATTGAAGCGCAGTTGCAAACGCTGAAAACAGAGGAAGAGTCACACCGTATCCTCAGGCAGCGTGAGCAGCAGGCGACGGACGTTCGCCGCCAATTCGAGGCCGACGTCCGTAAGCTTGAAACTGAGGCGAATGAACTCGAGTTGAAACAGCAGTGGAAACTAGACGCCCTCGAAGAACGTGGACTCGTCTACGACCTGCTCCCGGTATTATCGATCCCGCTCGACGAGGCGAAAGAAGAGTTCAAGTTGCTCGTCCGTCAAATCGAGGAGATCGGACCGGTCAACTTGAGTGCGATCGAAGAGTTTGAACTCGTCAATGAACGGTTCACGTTCTTGTCTGAACAGCGAGACGATCTCGTCAATGCGAAACAGGACCTGTACGACGTCATCTCCGAAATGGACCGAGAAGTGACACGGTTGTTCAACGAGACGTATGCGACCGTCCGCGCGCATTTCAAACAGACGTTCAAAGAACTGTTCGGAGGCGGCGAGGCCGACCTTAAACTCGTCGATGCGACCGATTTATTAAACACAGGAATCGATATCGTCGCCAAACCGCCCGGCAAAAAGTTACAGACGTTAAGTCTGTTGTCTGGTGGCGAACGGGCACTGACCGCCATCGCGCTCTTATTTGCGATTTTAAAGACGCGCCCTGTCCCGTTCTGCGTGCTCGACGAGGTCGAAGCAGCGCTCGACGAGGCGAACGTCCACCGGTTCGGTGAATACGTCCGCACGTTGTCAATCGATACACAGTTCGTCATCATCACCCACCGTAAAGGGACGATGGAGGCGGCCGACACGCTCTATGGCGTGACGATGCAACAAAACGGTGTCTCGGAGGTACTTTCGGTCGAATTATCAGAAGCGAAACGTGTCGTCGAGACAGAAGAAGAGATGGAGGAATTGACTTGAGTTTTTTCAAAAAATTAAAAGATAAATTGACGACCTCGACCCAAGAGGTGTCGCAAAAATTTACAGACGGATTGACGAAAACACGTGACGGGTTCGCGAGCGCCGTCAACGACCTCGTCTATCGGTTCCGTGAAGTCGATGAGGACTTCTTCGATGAACTTGAAGATTTGCTCATCCAGGCGGACGTCGGCGTGACGACGACGATGGACCTCGTCGAGGATTTAAAAGAAGAAGTGAAGCGTCGCAATTTGAAAGACCCGGTCGCCGTCCGCGACGCCCTCGTCGAAGTCGTGGCGAAACGTCTACAAGAAGACGAGTCAGACCGCGAGTTGAACATGCAGGACGGGTTGACGGTCATCTTGTTCGTCGGTGTGAACGGTGTCGGCAAGACGACGACAATCGGAAAACTCGCCCATCAGTTGAAAGCAGAAGGTCGTTCGGTCATGCTTGCGGCGGGAGATACGTTCCGGGCCGGCGCCATCGACCAGCTGCAAGTATGGGGTGAACGTGCCGGTGTCCCGGTCATTCGTCAAGCGGAAGGGTCAGACCCGGCCGCGGTCGTGTTTGATGCTGTCCAAGCCGCGAAGTCACGCGGTGTCGACGTCTTGATTTGCGATACGGCAGGGCGACTCCAAAACAAGGTCAACTTGATGAAAGAGCTCGAGAAAGTGAAACGGGTCATCGAACGCGAAGTGCCAAACGGTCCGCACGAAGTCTTGCTCGCGTTAGACGCGACGACGGGACAGAACGCGATGCTTCAAGCGAAAGCGTTTCAGGAAGCGACGAACGTGAGCGGGATCGTGCTCACGAAGTTAGACGGGACGGCCAAAGGCGGCATCGTCCTCGCGATCAGAAACGAGCTCGATATCCCGGTCAAATACGTCGGTCTCGGTGAAAAAATTGATGATTTACAGGCGTTCGACCCAGAGCAGTTCGTCCTCGGACTATTCGGTGACGTATTTGAAGAAAAAGACCAGACAAACGATGACCTCGCCTAACTTTCACTGTTAAGAAAAAAACTTGACAAGACGTTAGGACGGCTGTACTATTGTTAGTTGTAAAGGGATTTCACTTAACATGTGGAGGTGAGAGGTATGTCGCTCGAAAAGACGAATCGAATGAACTACTTATTCGATTTTTATCAAGCGCTTCTCACGCCGAAACAGCGCAATTACATGTCTCTTTATTACCTAGATGACTACTCGCTCGGAGAGATTGCGGAAGAGTTTGAAGTCAGCCGTCAAGCGGTCTACGATAACATAAAGCGTACCGAAGCAATGCTTGAGCAGTATGAAGAAAAGCTGGAGCTGTTCGAGAAATTCGAGCAACGGCAACTGCTTCTCCAAACGCTCAGACGTCAAGTCGAGCAAATGCCCGACGTGACGGAGACGGTTTCGGCGCTTGAGAATTTAGAGTAGGGGGCTGAAGCATGGCATTTGAAGGATTATCAGAACGGTTGCAATCGACATTGGCGAAAATGCGGGGGAAAGGTAAGATTTCCGAAGCAGACGTCAAAGAGATGATGAGAGAAGTTCGTCTCGCGCTCCTTGAGGCCGACGTTAACTTCAAAGTGGTCAAACAGTTCGTCAACGACGTGAAAGAACGGTCAATCGGCCAAGACGTCATGAAATCGTTGACACCTGGACAACAAGTCGTCAAGATCGTTCATGAAGAATTAACAACCTTGATGGGGAGTGATGTCGTCCCGATCACCTTTAGTTCAAAACCACCGACAGTCGTCATGATGGTGGGATTACAAGGTGCGGGTAAGACGACGACGACCGGAAAGCTCGCGAACTTGATTCGCAAAAAGCATAACCGGAGTCCGCTTCTCGTCGCTGCTGATATTTATCGGCCGGCGGCCATCAAACAGCTCGAGACTCTCGGCAAGCAACTCGATTTACCGGTGTTCTCACTTGGCGATCAAGTGACGCCGGAAGAAATCGTCACAAAAGCGCTCGAGCACGCCAAAGTTAATCATCACGATTTCGTGTTGATAGATACGGCCGGTCGTCTTCATATCGACGAGACGCTCATGGGCGAACTCGAAAATGTGAAAACGATCGCCAAACCGAATGAAATCTTCCTCGTCGTCGATGCGATGACGGGTCAAGATGCGGTCAACGTGGCCGATCGCTTTAATGATTTGCTCGGAATTACCGGCGTCGTGTTGACAAAACTCGACGGTGATACACGTGGTGGGGCAGCCCTTTCAATCAAGGCAGTCACGGGAGCGCCGATTAAGTTCGTCGGTCTCGGTGAAAAGTTGGATGCCCTCGAACCTTTCTATCCGGAGCGCATGGCGTCACGGATCCTTGGAATGGGTGACGTGCTCACGCTCATCGAAAAAGCGGAGTCACAAATGGACCAAGATGCCGCGAAAGAGCTTGAAAGCAAAATTCGTGATGCATCGTTCACGTTCGATGATTTTATCGAGCAATTGGGTCAAGTGAAAAACATGGGCCCGATTGATGAATTACTCTCGATGTTACCTGGTGCAGGTAAGATGAAAGGGTTGAAGAACGTCCAAATCGACGAGAAGCAACTCGATCATGTCGAGGCAATCATCCGGTCGATGACGAAGCATGAGCGCACGAATCCTGAAGTGCTCAACGCCAGTCGTCGCAAGCGGATCGCAAAAGGGAGCGGTCGTTCCATCCAGGAAGTGAACCGTCTCATCAAACAGTTCGATGACATGAAGAAGCTCATGAAGCAGATGTCAGGACAAATGAAAGGGAAGAAAAAAGGTCTCGGCCTTCCATTCTTCTAAGAAAACTTTTGTCAGTCAGGCAAAAAAGCAGTATACTATTAAAGTTGTCAATTCTTAAACACATAATGGAGGTATATTACCATGGCAGTTAAAATTCGTCTCAAGCGCATGGGCGCAAATAAATCACCTTTTTACCGGATCGTTGTAGCAGATTCACGTTCACCACGTGATGGCCGTTTCATCGAACAACTCGGTCACTACAACCCGGTTGCAAAACCAGAAGCAGAAGTTCGCATCAACGAAGAACTCGCGCTCAAATGGTTGGCAGACGGCGCGAAGCCATCTGACACAGTCCGCAACTTGTTCTCTAAAGCAGGGATCATGGAGAAATTCCACAACGCGAAAAACGCGAAGTAACCCTGTGGCCGACCTTTTATGAGGTCGGCCTATTTTTTTGAGGAGGTTTTATGATGGATTGGTTAAACGTAGGCAAAATCGCCAACACGCACGGTTTAAAAGGGGAGTTGAAGTTGCTCGCCGCGACTGATTTTCCAGAAGAACGCTTTAAAATTGGTGAGACGCTCTACCTTGACGTCGACGGGAAGAAGATGCCGCTCGAAGTGACGACGTATCGTCCGCACAAACAGTTCCATCTCGTCACGTTCAAAGGGCTAGACAACATCAATCTCGTCGAGAAGTACAAAGGGATGTCGCTCTACGTCCATGCCGGAAACGTCCACGAGCTTCCGGAGCATGAATTTTACTACCACGAGATCATCGGATGCGAGGCCGTCGTCGACGGAGAAGTGATCGGTGTCGTCGAGGACATCTTTGAGACCAATGGCGCGAACGACGTCTGGGTCATCAAGCGCCCCGGCAAGACGGATGCGCTCATCCCGTACATCGAGTCGGTCGTCAAAGACATCGACGTCGAAGCGAAACGTGTCATCATCACGCCGATCCCTGGAATGATCGACGATGAAAATTGATGTCTTGACCTTGTTCCCGGAAATGTTCGCCCCGCTCGATCATTCGATCGTCGGGCGTGCCCGGACACTCGGCCAAGTCGAAGTAACGTTCACGAACTTCCGTGACTTCTCGACGAACAAACATCATAAAGTCGATGATGCTCCGTATGGAGGCGGCGCCGGGATGCTACTCACGCCGCAGCCGATGTTTGATGCGTTCGATTCGCTCGCGAAGTCGAAGCCGCGCGTCATCGTGACGACGCCGACGGGGCGACCGTTCACTCAACGTGTCGCCGAAGAGTGGGCGAACGAAGAGCACTTGATTTTCTTATGCGGCCATTACGAAGGATTCGACCAACGGATCCACGACGAACTCGCGACAGACGAAGTGTCGATCGGAGACTTCGTGATGACGGGTGGGGAACTCGCGGCGATGGTCATGATCGACGCGACGGTCCGCCTCATCCCGGAAGTGCTCGGCGATCAAGCGAGCCACGAGGATGACTCGTTTTCGACCGGGCTCCTCGAGTATCCGCATTATACGAGACCGGCTGACTTCCGCGGCCTCAAAGTCCCGGACGTCCTGTTGTCGGGCAATCACGCCAAAATCGAGTCGTGGCGCCGCGAGCGTTCGCTCGAACGAACGTTCAGGCGTCGACCGGAACTGTTAGACCAAATCGCTCTGTCGCCGGCCGATAAAAACTTCATCGAATCGTTGCGCGATTCATAAAAATATGCTATGTTTGAGCATGTGGGTTAGCCCCACCGATTACCGATGTTCCGCTATTGGATGCCGAGGCAAACGAAGATATGAACATTGAAGAAAAAGGAGATCAATTCATGAACGCACAAAAACTGTTCCGTGAAATCACAGAAGAACAATTCAAATCGGACGTCCCTGCTTTCCGTCCTGGTGACACAGTACGTGTCCACGTTAAAGTCGTAGAGGGAACGCGTGAGCGTATCCAGATCTTCGAAGGCGTAGTCATCAAGCGTAAAGGTGGCGGCATCAGCGAAACATTCACAGTCCGTAAGATTTCTTACGGCGTAGGTGTTGAGCGTGCATTCCCGCTTCACTCACCGCGTGTCGCGCAAATCGAAGTCGTTCGTTACGGTAAAGTTCGCCGTGCGAAACTTTACTACCTCCGCAACCTTCGCGGTAAAGCAGCACGTATTAAAGAAATCCGTCGTTAAGATGGGGAAAGCTTGTCGCTTGCGACAAGCTTCTTTTTTTCTAGTACAATAAGTTCAAACGGACAGAGGAGTGAGGCAAGTTGAAAGAAGTGTTCAGTTGGCTTAAAGCAATCGTAGTGGCGCTCGTCATCGCGTTCGTGATCCGGACGTTCATCTTTGTACCTGTCATCGTCGAAGGTGAGTCGATGATGCCGACGCTCCAAAACGCCGATCGAATGATCGTCAGCAAAATCTCTAACTACGTCGGTGAACTCGACCGGGGCGATATTATCGTCTTTCATGCGACTGAATCAAAGGACTATATTAAACGCGTCATCGCCATTCCTGGCGATACGCTCGAATATCGGGACGATACGCTCTACTTGAACGGAGAAGCAGTCGAAGAACCGTATTTAGAGGATTTTCAAGCCCAAATGAACGGCTTTCCTCTAACCGAGAACTTTACGCTCGAACAAGTGACAGGCGAAGCGGTCGTACCGGAAGGCTCATACTTCGTTATGGGAGATAACCGACAAAACTCGAAAGACAGCCGTGAAATTGGCTTTGTCTCGAAAGAAAGCGTCGTCGGCAAAACGAACTTTGTGTTCTGGCCGATGGGTGACTTTGGGACGGTAGAAGAATAGGGTGGTGTTTTTTTGGCAATTCAATGGTTCCCTGGCCACATGGCCAAGGCGCGAAGACAAGTAACAGAAAAGTTAAAACTGATTGACGTCGTCATCGAACTCGTCGATGCACGTGTTCCGCAATCGAGCCGAAATCCGATGGTCGATGAGATCACGGCGGGTAAACCGCGGCTGATCGTGTTGAACAAGGCTGACATGGCCGATCAAGCCGTCACCGACGCCTGGATGCGCGCCCTGAAGCGTGACGACATCGAAGTCGTCGCCGTCGATGCGAAGCATAGCAAAGGCTTAAAGCAGCTCATGACGGGCGCAGAGAAGCTCATGAAAGACAAGCACGACCGCATGCGTGAGAAAGGCCGTAATCCTGGCCCGATCCGTGCCCTCATCATCGGCATCCCGAACGTCGGGAAGTCGACACTGATCAACCGGCTCGCCGGACGCAACATCGCCATCACCGGGGACCGTCCTGGTGTGACGAAACGGCAGCAATGGATCAAGATGAAAGGCGGCGAGATGGAACTGCTCGACACGCCTGGTATTCTGTGGCCGAAGTTCGAGGATCAGATGGTCGGATATCGCTTAGCTGCTACGGGTGCGATCAAAGACGACATTTTAAACCTCGATGACATCGCGATGTATGCAGCGCGTGAACTACGCAGTCGTTACCCGGAACAGTTGAAAGAGCGGTTTAAACTCGACGACTTGCCGGAAGACGCGGTCGAACTGCTCGAGTTGATCGGAAAAAAACGTGGCCTTCTCAGCGGCGGCTACGTCGATTTCGAAAAAGCGAGCGAACTATTATTGAACGAGCTTCGTCATGAGAAGATCGGACGTGTCTCGCTTGAGACGCCGGCAGATCATAATATGGCGTGAAGTCCTGTGAAAACAGGGCTTTTTTGGATAGGAGGCAGATCGTGACGATTCAAGAGATTAAACAACGGCTAAAAACCGTCCGATATGAAGAGTGGGACGATGTCCGGGCCGAACTGAAGGATGACCCGCGCGCGGGCGTCCAGGCGCTCCTGCAGCAACGTCAGAGACGGTTTGACGCGGAACGGGACGAGCGGGACGACTATACACGTCGCCTGCAGTATGAGGCCGAGCTGAAACAGCAAGGCTTCAAGTTGGTCGCTGGCATCGACGAGGTCGGGCGGGGACCGCTCGCGGGTCCTGTCGTCGCGGCGGCCGTCGTCTTGCCGGACGATTTTTACAGCCCGGGACTGAACGATTCAAAGAAGATGACGAAAGCGGCGCGGGAACGAGCGTACGCAACGATCCTCGACGAGGCATTCGTCGGGGTCGGAATCGTCGACGCGGAAGTGATCGATCAAATCAATATTTATGAAGCGACGAAGCTCGCGATGACCGAGGCGGTCCGACAGCTTGACGGGGCCGACGCGCTCTTGATTGACGCGATGACACTCGAGCTCGATTTGCCGCAGACGTCGCTCATCAAAGGGGACGAGTTGAGCGTCTCGATCGCGGCGGCGAGCGTCGTCGCCAAAGTCGTCCGCGACAAGATGATGGAAGAGTTCGCCGCGACGTATCCGGGATACGGTTTCGAACGCAACGCCGGCTACGGGACGGAACTTCATTTGAACGCGTTGAACGAGCGCGGCATCACACCGATTCATCGCAAGTCGTTCGCACCGATTAAACATATGATATGAAAGGGGGAGCCCGATGCGGATCGATCACCAAGGCGTCCTGCCGTTCAAAGTCACCGAACAGACGTCGCGTCAGCTGCTCGTCGGCAACACGGTCGTCGGCAGGGTGCTCCAGCTCTTGCCCGGGAACGAAGCGGTCATGCAACTGCCGCAAGGACTGTTCCGGGTCGGGGTGAACGCAGACGTTAAAGAGAACGTCACGTATAAGATGGTCGTCACCGAGCTCGAGCCGAAACTCGTCCTGAAAGTGATGCCGCCTACGGCGGAACCGGCCCAGACCGGGAAGACACCGGTGACGTTACTCCTTGAACAACTCGGCCGCTTCTCAAAAGAGGCCATCCAGACACCGGAATCCGTCAAAGCGATGGGACGGCAACTGCTCGAGAGCGGGGCGGGAACTGACGTCAAACAGCTCGTCGGGGAACTTTTCAAGGCGAAAGGCGACCCGAAGTTTGAACAGTTCGTGCGGGCCCAAGAGACGTTCAACGCGGTCCAGACGCCACCGTTCGTCGTCCAAGCATTTCACATACCGCAATTAGGACCGTTCGAACAAGTCAGGTTTCGGCTTGAGGCCCCGAAAAGCGAGATGATCGACGCAGACCATGCCCGTATCGTCTTATTTCTAGAAACGCCTCGCTTCGGCGAGACGGGCATCGACCTGCTCGTTCAAAAGCGGCACGTCACCGTAAAAGTATTCAACGAACAACATGACTTGTCCCCGTTCATCAAAGCGTACGAGCCGCTGCTCGGCAGTGCGCTCAAAGCGAACGGCTATGAACTGTCCCGATTCTCGTTCGAAGTGAGACAAGAATCGCTCCCCGAGACGTTCGCCCCGTTAGGAAAGGTGGATTTTCATGTATGATGGACCGTAAAAAAGCAATCGCCTTGTCTTACGAACAATCGATGGAATCTCCGCGCGTCGTCGCGAAGGGCGGCGGCCTCGTCGCCGAACGGATGCTCGCCCTCGCACAAGAGAACGGTATCCCGATCCATGAAGACCCGGCGCTGTTGTCACTCCTGTCGGCGTTACAGATCGAAGAGCATATTCCGGACGACTTGTATCAAGTGATCGCTGAACTTTTTGTGTTTCTCTATCAGATGGAACAAGGTAAAATCGAAAATGTCTAGGGGTAGATGTGAAAAAAAGATGAAAACTTAAAGCAAGAACGATAGACAGCGCTTTCAGTTTTTCGTTACAATAGATATGCCGATATCAAAGGGGACTAAGGGGGAAACTAAATGAATATCCATGAGTATCAGGCGAAAGAATTGCTTAGAACGTTTGGAGTGGCCGTACCTACGGGCTATCCGGCTTTCACGGTAGAAGAAGCAGTTGCAGCAGCCGCCAAGCTAGACGGTGAATTGAAAGTAGTCAAAGCACAGATCCACGCAGGTGGTCGCGGGAAAGCCGGCGGCGTCAAACTTGCCAGAACGGATGAGGAAGTAAAACAGTATGCGACAGAGATTCTTGGTAAGACGCTCGTCACGCACCAGACTGGACCTGAAGGAAAAGTCGTGCAGCGCCTCTATATCGAAGAAGGTTCTGCCATCGATCAAGAATTTTACTTAGGACTTGTGCTTGACCGTTCGATCGGCCGAATTGTCATCATGGGTTCATCTGAAGGCGGTATGGACATCGAAGAAGTCGCTGAACATACTCCTGAAAAGATTCATAAAGAAATCGTCGACCCGGTCGTCGGACTCCGTCCGTTCCAGGCGCGCCGTCTTGCTTTCAAGATGGAAGTGCCGACTAAACTCGTCAACAAGTTCAGCGACATGGTCATGAAGCTTTATAAAGTGTACGTCGAGACGGACTGCACGATTGCGGAGATCAACCCGCTCGTCACGACGAAAGACGGTAACGTCGTCGCGCTCGATGCGAAATTGAACTTTGACAGCAACGCGCTTTATCGTCATACCGACATCGTCGATCTTCGTGACACGACGGAAGAAGATCCGCGTGAAGTCGAGGCGTCGAAACACGACCTTAGCTATATCGCCCTTGACGGCAATATCGGCTGTCTCGTAAACGGTGCCGGCCTCGCCATGGCGACGATGGATATCATCAAGCACTATGGCGCCGAACCCGCTAACTTCCTTGATGTAGGCGGCGGTGCGACAAAAGAAAAAGTCACAGAAGCGTTCAAATTGATTTTGTCGGATGACCAAGTCAAAGGAATCTTCGTCAACATCTTCGGTGGCATCATGAAGTGTGACATCATCGCCGAAGGAATTGTCGCGGCGACAAAAGAAATCGGACTCGACTTACCACTCGTCGTCCGCTTAGAAGGAACAAACGTGGATGCGGGAAGACGCATTCTCGATGAATCTGGACTTGCGATCACTTCTGCGACCTCGATGGATGATGGGGCAGAAAAAATCGCGGCACTCGTTCGATAAGGGGGAAACGACATGAGTATTTGGGTGAATCAAGATACAAAAGTGATCATTCAAGGGATCACGGGGAAACAAGGTATGTTCCACGGCGAACAGATGTTAGCGTATAATACGAAACTGGTCGGCGGCGTCACACCTGGTAAAGGTGGTACGACCGTACTCGACAACGTACCTGTGTTTAACACTGTCTCTGACGCGGTCGAGGCGACAGGTGCGAACGCATCGATCATCTACGTGCCACCAGCTTTCGCGGCCGACTCGATCATGGAAGCGGCTGATAGCGGCATCGAACTCATCATCTGTATCACGGAGGGGATTCCTGTCATCGACATGATCCAAGTGAGCCGCTATCTCGAGGACAAACCGGCCCGTTTGATCGGACCGAACTGCCCAGGGATCATCACGCCGGGTGAGGCGAAACTTGGCATCATGCCAGGCTATATCCACACGAAAGGCCATGTCGGCATCGTCTCACGTTCAGGGACGCTCACTTATGAAGCGGTCCATCAGTTGACGACGGCCGGAATCGGCCAATCGACTGCGGTCGGGATCGGTGGGGACCCGGTCAACGGGACGAACTTCATCGACACGCTCCAAGCGTTCAACGAAGATGAAGACACGCTTGCGGTCATCATGATCGGCGAGATCGGTGGGACGGCTGAAGAAGAAGCCGCTGAATGGGTCAAGGCGAACATGACGAAACCGGTCATCGGTTTCATCGGTGGTCAGACGGCTCCTGAAGGCAAACGGATGGGCCACGCTGGAGCGATCATCTCGGGTGGAAAAGGAACGGCCGCTGAAAAAATCAAGACGTTAAACGCAAACGGGATCGAAGTCGCCGAGACACCTGCTGTCATCGGTGAGACACTCATCCGTGTGCTTAAAAATGAAGGTCTGTATGATGCTTGTGTCACGGGACAACCGACGACGTAAGACCAATCGGAATGAGGGGTGCGCGCATCCCTCATTTTTTTAAAGGAGATTGTGATGAATCAAACAATAGCTCGTTTTGCGGCAGAACGTTTGCCAGTCGAGTTCGTCCATCATTACTTATCAAATCCGGGTCTGACGGAACGGAATTCGTTCCATCCGAACGTATGGAAAAAAGCGAATCGGGCGTTCCGTTCAACGGTCACGTATGACCGTTTTTTGACGTGGGAGGACGAATTGTTCCCACGAATGCTCTTACATATCCCCAACCCTCCGTACTGTTTGTTTTATCAGGGCGATTTAGAGGTACTACAAGAACAAACGACCGCTTTGGTCGGGAGTCGTGAATTGAATCGGATCAGTCGACCGCTCGTTGAATATTTACATCCTTTAATAGAAGAAACTGTATCGATTTCAGGCGGCGCGCTCGGTATTGACGGACTCGTTCACGAGTTGGCAGTCAGGCGGAACCGACCGACGATTGCGGTCCTCGGTTCCGGCTTTTCGCACATGTATCCACATGCTCATCATCAACTGTTCGACCAGATCTCGAGACAAGGATTGCTTCTCAGTGAATACACTCCGGAAACACCTGTCAAAAAATTTCAATTTTTAGAACGGAATCGAATTGTCAGTGGATTAGGCGACCGGCTCGTCGTCGTCCAAGCGAGACGAAAGAGCGGGACGATGAATACGGTGAGTCATGCGCTCGAGCAAGGCAAGACGGTGTTTGCGGTGCCGGGAAGTCCGCTCGATCCGTTAGCGGAAGGACCGAATAAATTGATTGAAGAAGGAGCGATTCCTTTGACGAATCCCGACCAAATTTTGAATGGTGCGATGATTGCACGTTGACAAACGGTCGGTAACATGAATATTATGGTAGGGATTTAAATGACCTCCAAAAGGGGAGCAGATGTATGGCAAAATATTTGGTGATCGTCGAATCACCTGCGAAAGCAAAGACAATTAAACGTTATTTAGGATCAAACTACACGGTCAAAGCGTCCATGGGTCACGTCATCGATTTACCGAAAAGTCAACTCGGTGTCGACGTTGAACATGACTTTGAACCGAAGTACATCACGATCCGTGGAAAAGGCCCAGTGTTAAAAGAACTGAAGACGGCCGCTAAAAAAGCGACGAAAATTTTTCTCGCGGCTGACCCGGATCGCGAAGGGGAAGCAATCGCCTGGCACTTAGCCCGTGCCCTCGGCGTCGATGAAACGACAGAATGTCGTGTCGTCTTCAACGAGATCACAAAAGATGCGATTAAAGAATCATTTAAACATCCGCGCAAGATCAATCACGATCTCGTCGACGCCCAACAGGCGCGACGGATTCTCGACCGTCTTGTCGGATACGGGATGAGCCCGTTGTTATGGAAGAAAGTCAAAAAAGGTTTGTCAGCCGGTCGTGTTCAATCCGTCGCTGTCAAAATGATCATCGACCGCGAACGTGAAATCAACGCCTTTGACCCGGAAGAGTACTGGACGATTAAACTGATGCTCAACCATGAGGGTGAGACGTTTGAGACATCGTTCTACGGAAAAGACGGGAAAAAGATGGAGTTGAAGACGGAAGCGGATGCCGACGCCGTCCTCAAGACGATCGATGAGTCGTTCAAAGTCATCGATGTCACGAAGAAAGAGCGGAAGCGTAACGCATCGCTACCGTTCACGACAAGTTCACTCCAACAAGATGCGGCCCGGAAACTGAACTTCCGCGCCAAGAAGACGATGATGCTCGCCCAACAGCTTTACGAAGGAATCGACCTTGGTAAGAAGGAAGGGACTGTCGGGTTGATCACGTATATGCGTACCGACTCGACACGAATTTCTGACTTGGCGAAAGACGAAGCGAAATCGTATATCGAATCGACGTTTGGTGCAGAGTACGTCGCCTCTCAAAAGCAGAAAGAGAAAAAAGCGGCGAACGCACAGGATGCCCACGAGGCGATCCGGCCGACGTCGGCGTTACGTGACCCGGCTTCGATGAAGGCGTACTTGTCACGGGATCAGCTCCGGTTGTATAAACTCATCTGGGAACGGTTGGTCGCGAGTCAAATGGCGCCAGCGATTCTTGATACGGTGAAAATCGACGTCGAATCGAACGGCATGATTTTCCGTGCCAACGGATCGACCGTCAAATTCCCAGGTTTCATGAAAGTGTATATCGAGTCAAAAGACGATGATATCGAAGACACGAACTTAGAGCGGGAAGGATTGCTTCCGCCGCTTGAAGTCGACGACCTCGTCGCATTCGAGACGGTCGAGCCGAAGCAACACTTCACACAGCCACCACCGCGTTACAGTGAAGCGAGACTCGTCCGAGCGATGGAAGAGCTCGGCATCGGTCGTCCGTCGACTTACGCGCCGACACTCGATACGATCCAAAAGCGCGGTTACGTCGTGCTTGAAGAGAAAAAATTCATTCCGACCGAGCTCGGAGAACTTGTCATCGAGATGATCGATGAGTACTTTAACGACTTCATCACGGTACAGTTCACAGCCGACATGGAGACGCTTCTTGATTCGATTGCCAATGAAGAAGTCGAGTGGACGGAAGTCGTTGCCCCGATTTACCGGTCATTCGAGAAACGTTTGAAACGGGCCGAATCGGAAATTGAGAAGATTGAAGTGAAAGACGAGCCAGCCGGTATCGATTGTGAGATCTGCGGTTCGCCGATGGTCATCAAGATGGGACGGTACGGCAAGTTCATGGCTTGTTCTGGATTCCCGAACTGTACGAACACGAAGCCGGTTCAAGTCGAAATCGGCGTCCCGTGCCCGAACTGTAAAGACGGACAAGTCGTCGAGCGCCGCAGTAAGAAAGGTCGCCTGTTCTATGGCTGCTCGAACTATCCAGACTGTGAGTTCGTCTCATGGGACAAACCGGTCGCGAAACCGTGTCCTGAATGCGGTAAGTTGATGGTTGAGAAAAAGATTAAAGATGGCGTCAAATATCAATGCACGAACTGTACCCATACCGAGGTACATCAGTTAGAGGAGGATTAACCTTGCAGCAACGTGTAACTGTGATCGGAGCGGGCCTCGCCGGCTCCGAGGCGGCTTGGCAACTCGCAAAACGCGGGATTCAAGTCGATTTGTATGAAATGAGACCAGTCCGACAGACGCCGGCGCACCATACGGATCAGTTTGCTGAACTGGTCTGCTCGAACTCGCTTCGGGCGAACGGACTTCAAAATGCGGTCGGTGTGTTAAAAGAAGAGATGCGCACACTCGACTCGCTCATCTTGAAAGCGGCGGATACGGCAAGCGTTCCGGCCGGTGGCGCCCTCGCCGTCGACCGTCACGACTTCGCCGGCTTCGTCACCGACACGCTCAAGAATCATCCGCTCGTGACGGTACACAACGAAGAGATTAAACAGATTCCGGACGGGGTCGTCATCATGGCGACGGGACCGCTCACGTCTCCTGACTTGTCTGCTTCATTGAAAGCTTTCACCGGTGAAGATTATTTATACTTCTACGATGCGGCCGCTCCGATATTAGACGGAGAGACGATCGACCGAGAGAAGGTCTACTTGAAGTCGCGTTATGACAAAGGCGAGGCGGCTTATCTCAACTGTCCGATGACGGAAGAAGAATTTAATCTGTTTTACGAAGAACTCGTCAAAGCCGAAGTCGTACCGCTCAAAGAGTTTGAGAAAGAGATTTACTTCGAAGGCTGCATGCCGTTTGAAGTGATCGCTCAACGCGGGAAGAAGACGCTCTTGTTCGGACCGATGAAACCGGTCGGACTCGAAGACCCGAAAACGGGTAAACGTCCGTTTGCGGTCGTTCAACTTCGCCAAGATAATTCGGCCGGAACGCTCTATAACTTGGTCGGGTTCCAAACCCACCTCAAGTGGGGCGAGCAAAAACGGATCATTCAATTGATCCCAGGTCTCGAGAATGCGGAGATCGTCCGTTACGGTGTCATGCACCGGAACACGTTCATCAATTCACCGAGCCTGTTGAAACCGACGTATCAGGCCCGTACTCGCGATACGCTATTTTTCGCCGGTCAGATGACCGGTGTCGAAGGCTACGTCGAGTCAGCCGCGTCAGGACTACTCGCCGGAATCAATGCGGCGAAGATGGTTGCCGGTGAAGAGCTGCTTGTCCTCCCGCGCGAGACGATGCTCGGTTCGATGGCGCATTACATCACGACGACAGACGGGAAGCACTTCCAACCGATGAATGCAAACTTCGGTCTCGTGCCGTCGCTCGAAGATGCGCCGAAGAAGATGAAAAAGCAAGAACGCTATGAGCGCTATGCGAATCGTGCCCTTGAGACGATTCAGCAATATAAAGAGATTTAAGGGAAAGGAGCCAATTTTTGGTTCCTTTTTTTGTGAATTTAAATTTCAATTGTGTAATTTGTACAATACTTTGAAAATTTTCAGATTATTGAAGGGGTTTCTATTGTCACCTCTGATTCTGTATGCTATGCTAATTTCGATTTGACGGGAACATGCGTTTTTAAGCTGAAAGCAAGGGGGCGAGAGGATGGGATTCGCTGAGGATCAACAATCATTTTTACGCTATTGCCAAGTCGAACGAAGACTGTCGCCTCATACGAAACGCTCTTACGAACAAACACTCGAACAGTACGCCGCTTATTGCCAATCGACACATCAAGAGCCATTTGATGTGCAGTCGGCGCGGCGTTATTTATATGTCCTTTACGAGAATGAAGCGGCGACGACGACCGTTTCCCAAAAAATCTCCTGCCTCAAACAGTTCGGGAAATTTGTGGCTCGAGAAACCGGGAGTGAACCGCTGTTTCATGACTTGACGTCGCCGAAACGTCGCAAGACACTGCCGACGTTTGCCGTACCGAGCGAGGTCGAACACTTGCTCATGACGGCAAACGGCCAAGACGACCCGTTCCTGCGGGCACGTGATGTCGCGCTTGTCGAAGTGTTGTACGGGACCGGGATGCGTGTCGCCGAACTTTGTGGCATGGACATATCGTCATATGATGCGGCGCTCTCATTCGTTCATGTCATCGGGAAAGGCAAGAAAGAACGTTACATCCCGCTCGGGCAATTTGCCGTCGAAGCGTTGGAGCATTACCTTGAGTTAAGGCAAAACTGCGCCGCGGCACACGAAACGGCATTATTCGTTAGTCAAAAAGGGAATCGAGTGACAACAGACCAAATTCGTTACGTGATGAAGCGGCTCCGGAAACTCGGCGGACTTCAAAAACCGTTAACACCGCATTCGTTACGTCATAGTTTTGCGACCGACCTGCTCGAACGCGGGGCCGATTTACGTGCCGTCCAAGAGTTGCTCGGGCATGAGTCACTATCGACGACCGGTCGTTACACCCACGTATCGACGGAACGCTTGCGAGCGGTCTATCAAGCCACACATCCGAGAAAGTAGGGGGTCATTCTATGTTTCATGCAACAACTATTTTCGCAGTCCGGCACGACGGAAAATGTGCGATGAGCGGAGATGGGCAAGTCACGTTTGGCAACGCCGTCATCATGAAAAACAAGGCTAAAAAAGTGAGGCGGTTATACGGCGGAAAAGTCGTGGCCGGTTTTGCCGGTAGCGTGGCCGATGCGTTCACGTTATTTGAAAAGTTTGAATCAAAACTCGAGATGTATAACGGGAACTTACCGCGAGCGGCAGTCGAACTCGCCAAAGAGTGGCGCGGCGACAAGATGCTTCGTCAGCTCGAGGCGCTTCTTATCGTCATGGACGCGGAACATCTCTTACTCGTGTCCGGGAGCGGCGAAGTGATCGAACCGGACGATGGCATCCTTGCGATCGGTTCAGGTGGGAATTACGCGCTAGCAGCGGGACGCGCTCTCGTACGTCACTCACCGGAGAAAACAGCAGAAGAGATTGCTCGCGCCGCCCTAGAGATTGCCGGTGAATTATGCGTCTATACGAACGACCAAGTTATCGTAGAAACGATCGGAGGCGATACAGAATGAAACGTGAATTGACACCACGTCAAATCGTAGCTGAGTTAGACCGGTTCGTCATCGGGCAAAAAGATGCCAAACGTGCGGTCGCGATTGCACTACGCAACCGTTACCGTCGTCAGAAGCTGAGCGCTGACTTACGCGACGAGGTCACACCGAAGAATATTTTGATGATCGGTCCGACCGGTGTCGGGAAGACGGAAATCGCGAGACGTCTTGCCAAGCTCGTCGGTGCCCCGTTCGTGAAAGTCGAAGCGACAAAATTCACCGAAGTCGGATACGTCGGACGGGACGTCGAATCGATGGTCCGAGACCTTGTTGAAGACTCGGTTCGCCTCGTGAAGGAAGAAAAGAAAGAAGACGTGAAGGAACCAGCGGAAGCCGCTGCGACCGAACGTATTCTCGATGCACTTCAGGGTAAGGCTAAAGTTGAGCCGACAGCCGCAAACCCGTTCGAAGCGCTGTTTGGCGGTCAAGGACAGAAGACGCAAGAACCGACGGACGATCAATCGACTGATCGGTCTCAATTACGGAAGTTGCTTGAACTTGGCGAACTCGAAGAGCGATTGATCGAGGTCAACCTTGAAGAGAAACAGACAGTTGATTTGTTTCAAGGACAAGGGATGGAAGGCTTATCGAATCTTCAGGACATGCTCGGCCAAATCGTCCCGAAAAAGCGGAAGAAGCGGAAGCTCCCGGTTCGAGAGGCTCGCCCGCTCATCGTTGCCGAAGAGGCGGAAAGTTTGCTCGACATGAATGAAGTGCATGACGAGGCGGTACGACGCAGCGAACAGATGGGCATCATCTTCGTCGATGAAATCGATAAAATCGCGACGAAGTCACAAGACCATGCTGGCGTCTCTCGTGAAGGTGTGCAGCGAGACATCTTACCGATTGTTGAGGGTTCGACCGTCGTCACAAAATATGGACCCGTCAAAACGGATCACGTGTTATTCATCGCGGCAGGTGCTTTCCATATGGCGAAGCCGTCGGATCTGATTCCTGAACTGCAAGGTCGTTTCCCGATCCGTGTCGAGTTGAGTAGCCTGACCGAGGAAGATTTCGTCAAAATTCTGACGGAGCCGTCACAGGCGCTCATCAAGCAGTATAAGGCCCTTCTCGAGTCAGAGGAGATCACCGTCGAATTTACCCACTCGGCCATCGAAGAGATTGCGAAGATCGCAACGCACGTCAACCGAGAAACTGATGATATCGGAGCGCGCCGTCTCTATACGATCATGGAGCGCGTGCTCGAGGACTTATCGTTTGAGGCGGCCGACATGCCACAAACACACGTCGAGATCACACCAGCGTATGTGAAAGAAAAAGTCGGATCGATCGCGGAAGATCGAGACCTTAGTCAATTTATATTATAAGAATTCTGTATGCACATACAGGGAGGAAAATTAGAATTATGAACTTACTAGATAAAACACGTCAATTGAACACGATGCTTCAACAAGAGGCGAGCGCGCACGTCGACTTTAAAGAGATGGCAGATAAGATGCGTGAAGTACTCGAAGCGAACACGTTCATCGTGAGCCGTCGCGGTCGCTTGCTCGGTTTCGCCATTAAACAACAGATTGAGAACGAGCGGATGAAGGCGTTCCTAGTTGATCGTCAGTTCCCTGAACCGTACGCATCGAACTTGTTCAACGTGAAAGAGACGACGGAAAATATCGGCATCGATAGCGAGTATACGGCGTTCCCGGTCGAGAACCGTGAGCTGTTCCTTGATTCGATGACGACGATCGTCCCGATCATCGGTGGCGGGGAGCGACTCGGCACACTCGTTCTCGGCAGACTGAACAACGAGTTCACTGAAGACGACCTCGTTCTCGCAGAATATAGCGCGACAGTCGTCGGGATGGAGATCCTCCGTGAGAAGGCGGCGGAAGCAGAGGCGTCGGCGCGCAAGAAAGCAGTTGTCCAAATGGCGATCAATTCGTTGTCTTATTCAGAGCTTGAAGCGATTGAGCATATATTTGAAGAACTTGGGGGGAACGAAGGTCTGTTAGTTGCTTCCAAAATTGCCGATAGAGTGGGAATTACTCGCTCTGTGATTGTCAACGCGTTGCGCAAGCTTGAAAGCGCTGGCGTCATCGAATCACGTTCGCTCGGAATGAAAGGAACGTATATCAAGATATTAAATGATAACTTCTTGTTTGAATTGCAGAAACTGAAATCAAATTAAAATCGAGCGAATATCCGTTAGATTATAGCTAAAAGTCCTATCAATTAGGACTTTAGTTGCAAAAAGGCGTTCCTTTGTTAAAAGGAACGTCTTTTTTTAGTACAAAAGTAATTATTTTCAGAATATGTCGTGAATTCGACAAAAACAGACGATACCATTTACCTGTTTTAACAAAAATATCTTTCAGAACTGTTACAGATTTGTTTCAATGAAGTAGTGGAATTTCCAAATAAGGTATATACATGCATTCTTTTAAGTGAAAGTGAGTGAGACGCATGAATTGGATCGGCACAGATTATCAATTAATGAAGCAAGCGATCAATCATTCGGTCATTAACCAAAAAGTGATCAGTCATAACTTGTCGAACATCGACACGCCGAACTTTAAAGCGAAACAGGCTGTGTTCGAACAGACGTTAAGCAACGAAATGCGCCTAAAGTTAGCTGGTGGCCGTCCGAGTGACCGCGGTAGTGCAACGAAAATCGTTGACCGGGCCGGAGGGGCGATGCGAAGTGACGGGAACAGTGTCGATCTCGATTATGAGATGAGTGAACTGGCCCGTAACCAACTGCAGTATGAGGCGATGATGGAACAATTGAACCGTCGACTCGGTGGACTTAAAACCGTTATTAGAGGAGGACGTTAATTATGGGTATGTTCGATAGTTTTCATATATCCGCTTCGGCACTCATGTCTCAACGCCTTCGGATGGATACAGTATCGGCGAACATCGCGAACGCCCAGACGACTCGTGGCAAACTTGTCGATGGAGAATGGCAGCCGTATACACGGAAACTGACGGTGCTCCAAGAAGCGCCGTTTCGTCAACAACTGTCGGCAGTGAGCGGAGGCGTCGAAGTTTCAGGCATCGTCGAAGACGAAAGTCCTTACAAACTCACATATGACCCGAGTCACCCGGATGCGGATGAACGGGGATACGTTCAGATGCCAAACGTTGACCTGTTAAAAGAAATGGTTGATTTGACAGGTGCGACAAGATCATATGAAGCGAACATTGCCGCGATGAATGCGTCAAAAGCAATGCTCGTCAAAGCGCTCGAAATCGGTAAAGGATAAGGAGTGACAGACTATGCAAATTAACCCAATTCAATTAATCGGTAACCAGACCGCGGCTCTGCCGACAGTGAAAGAGACACCGTCTCAGTTTGGATCATATTTGAATGAAGCGATGCAGTCGCTT
This sequence comes from Exiguobacterium sp. SH5S4, assembly GCF_004337045.1. Classification (NCBI taxonomy): domain Bacteria; kingdom Bacillati; phylum Bacillota; class Bacilli; order Caryophanales; genus Exiguobacterium; species Exiguobacterium sp. SH5S4. The sequence goes on along the minus strand of NZ_SJUQ01000002.1, from coordinate 120,335 downwards.
AATAAAGTTCAACAGGCAACGAGTACGGCGCGTCAAGACCTCGCCGTCGGGAAAGCCGATCTTCACCAAGTCATGATCCAAAGCGAAGAGTCGTCGATTGCGATGCAACTCGCCATTGAGGTGCGAAATAAAGCGGTTGAGGCCTATCAAGAAATGATGCGAATGCAAGTTTAATGAAGAGGATGACGAGTTGCGATGAATGATAAGTTAAAAGAACAATTCAGCTCACTGGCCGGCTCACTGAAGGCGATGCAAACAAACCGTAAAATCATTTGGGGCATCGTCATCGTCGGCGTACTTGTCGTCGCGGTGCTCTTGACGGTTTGGCTCTCGCGCCCGAACATGGCTCCTCTCTACACGAACCTCTCGGCCCAAGAGGCTGGAGAAGTGACGGAAAAGCTGACGGCTGATGGGGTGAAGTCAGAAATCAAAGCGACATCGAACGGTGTCAGCGTCTACGTGCCGAGTGAGCAAGTCGACCAATTGAAAGTTAACTTGGCAGCCGCCGGGATTCCAAAGTCAGGTGCGATCGATTACAGCTTTTTCAGTGAGAACGCCGGATTTGGAACGACGGACCGAGAAATGGCAGTCATCGAACGAAGCGCGATGCAAACCGAACTCGAACGTTTGATTACACAAATCGAAGGAATCAACCAAGCAAAAGTCATTATCTCGCTTCCGGAGAAATCGGTGTTCTTGGCCGAAGATCAAGGGGAGCCGACAGCTTCGATCGTCCTAAATTTAGGAGCAGGTACGAATCTTGAGCCGGCGACGGTCAAAGGACTATATCATTTGATCAGTAAGAGTGTCCCGAACTTAAAACCGGAGAACATCTCGATCATGGACCAATATTTCACGTATTACGATTTGGATCAATCGACGATGGCCGGTGGGACTTCGACCGATCCGTTAGCGCTGAAGCGTCAAGTCGAGAAAGACGTACGTCAACAGATTCAACAAATGCTCTCGGTCTTACTCGGAGAACGCAGCGTGCTCGTCTCGGTCACGGCTGATATCGACACGACCCAATCGGCAGAAGAACAAAACCTGGTAACCCCGGTCAACGAGGATACGATGGAAGGGATTGTGACGTCTGCTGAACGGATCGCCGAAGCGTATACAGGTGGTGCCGGTGCGGCAGCAGCGGCAGGAGCTGGTGAAAACGATACCGTCAACTTCCCGGCCGCAATGGGAACTGGTGAAGAAGAAAGCGAAAAGAACCATGAAATCATCAACTATGAGGTCAATCGCATCACGAAACAAATTCAGAACGCCCCCTACACAATCCGTGACCTCGGTGTTCAACTGATCGTCGAGCCGCCAGACGGCGCTCAAGCGATCGACCCGCAACTTGAGGGCGACCTTGAGACGATGATGTATTCAATCATCCGGACGTCGCTCGCTAAAACGGGCGAGGCGTTGACGGAAGCGGAACTCGAACAGAAAGTCGTCGTCGTGTCACGACCGTTCGCTGAAACGGAAGAAATGGTAGTGGCAGAACAGCCGACAGCGTGGTGGATGTATGCAGCCGCAGCTGGTGCCGTTCTCTTACTCGCACTTCTGTTCTTCGCCATGCGAAGACGGAATCAGCAACCGGTTTCGGGAACGAATGAATGGGAAGTACCGTATGAAGACGAAGTACCCGATCTCGATTTGGAAGAGCGAGGCGAAGGTGCCGTCAAGAAGAAACAGTTGGAGAAATTGGCAGAGAGTAATCCAGAAGAGTTCGCCAAGCTTCTTCGTACTTGGATGTCTGAGGAGTGAGTACTGTGAACTACGCAAAACAACCGAATCGAGAAAAAGCGGCCATGCTCATGATCTCGCTTGGACCTGAAGTGGCGGCGAGTGTATATAAACACCTGTCTGAAGAAGAGATGGAGCAGTTGACGCTACAAATATCGGCACTCCGAAAAGTGTCGTCTGAACAAAAAGAAGCCATTTTAGGAGAATTTCATGACCTGGCGATGGCACAGAGTTATATTACCCAAGGTGGCATCGGGTTTGCGAAAACGGTTTTAGAGAAAGCAGTTGGAGAAGAGAAGGCGATGGCGTTGATTCATCGTCTCACTTCGACGCTACAAGTCCGGCCGTTTGAATTTGCCCGAAAAGCCGATCCGAAGCAGTTGCTCAACTTTATACAAAACGAGCATCCGCAGACGATCGCCTTAATCTTGGCTCATCTTGAACCGGTCAAGTCCGGGCAAATCTTGTCGGAACTTCCGCCAGAGATTCAGTCGGAGGTCGCGAAACGAATCGCGACGATGGATCGCCTCAATCCGGACGTCATTCACGAAATCGAACAGATTCTTGAAAAGAACTTGTCTCAAACCGATATGCAAGATTACGCGCAATCCGGCGGGATCGAGGCAGTCGTCGAAGTGCTTAACGGTGTCGATCGGACGACGGAGCGGACGATTCTTGACGCGCTCGAGATCGAAGACCCGGAACTCGCGGAAGAAATCAAAAAACGGATGTTCGTCTTCGAAGATATCGTCACACTCGACTCACGAGCGATTCAACGGATTATTCGCGAAGTCGCCAACGACGATCTTCTGCTCGCGCTCAAAGTATCTTCCGAAGAGGTCAAACAGATCATCTTCAAAAACATGTCGCAACGAATGGTCGATACGTTCAAGGAAGATATGGAGTTCATGGGACCGGTCAGACTGCGTGACGTCGAAGAAGCACAAAGCCGCATCGTCGGAATCATCCGCCGGCTAGAAGATGTCGGAGAGATCGTGATTAGCCGTGGTGGAGGAGATGACATCGTTGTCTAACGTAATCAAACGTCAACGAGCGATGCCGCTCGAACCACAACGAATCGATTCGCGGCCATTCCTTGAACCGGTTTCAGAGGTTGTGGTCGAACGTAATCATGAACAAGAGTTAGAAGTGAGGTACGCCTCCCTCCGCCAGGAGGAAGAAGCGATCAAGTTACACCGTGAAACAGTCGAACATGAGCTTGAACTGTTACGAGAACAAACGCTTGAAGCCGCTTATCAGGAAGGGTACGGGTCAGGTTTTGACCTAGGACGTCAAGAAGGGAAGTCAGAGTTCGATGAGCTGACGGCCCGGCTGAACATGGTCAGCGCCGAACTTGAGAACTTGTTCGAACAGAAATGGCGAGATGCCGAAATGAAGTTAGTTGATTTGGCCGTCGAGATCAGTGCACGTGTCACGACCGATCTCGTCCGAAACGAGGAGGCGTTGTTCGCCGACATGATCCGCGAACAACTGCTTCGCCAAATCGATGCCGAAGCGTTGACCGTCTTCGTCCACCCGACGCGGCTTGCGTCAATCCAACGTTTCGAGTCGACGTGGCAATCCGAACAGATGCCACCGTTGAAATATCGGGCTGATGTCTCGTTGACAGAGACGAGCGTACGGATCGAGACGCCACATCATGGCAACGAGCTCGACGTATCGTACAGTTTTGAACGAATCCGTTCCAAGATTGAGGAGGTTCTATCCGATGGCGCTTATTGACCGCGTAGTCGCCACAATCACCGCTTCTCCAGAAGATGAGTATGTGCGTAAAGTCGGTCGTGTCTGTCGCGTCGTCGGGCTGATGATCGAATCGAACGGACCGAGTGCGTTTATCGGTGAGCGCTGCCTGATCGAGTTACCGTCCGGCCAAACGGTTGAAACCGAGGTCGTCGGCTTCAATGAAGAGCGCGTCTTGCTCATGCCTTACGGAGAAACGACACAAATCGCCCCAGGTTGTATCGTCAAAGGGACGGGGCACATGCTCCAAGTACCGGTCGGCTTCGAACTGATCGGTCAAGTCCTTGACGGGCTCGGGCGCCCTTTATCGGGCGCAGCGATGCCGACGGGCAAACGCTACGATGTTCTTCGAAAACCGCCGAACCCGTTAGAACGTCCACGCATTTTAGACGTTTTGTCGACCGGGGTCCGGATCATCGACGGGTTATTGACGGTCGGGAAAGGCCAACGTGTCGGTTTGTTTGCGGGATCAGGCGTCGGGAAGTCGACATTGCTTGGCATGATCGCTAAACGCTCATCGGCAGACATAAACGTGATCGCGTTGATTGGCGAACGGGGACGAGAAGTGAAAGAGTTCATCGAAAACGAACTTGGCCCTGAAGGCATGGCTCGATCCGTCGTCATCGTAGCGACAAGCGATCAACCCCCGCTCGTGCGTTTGAAAGGCGCTTACACGGCGACGGCGATCGCCGAGTACTTCCGGGACCAAGGCAAAGAGGTCGTCCTTATGATGGACTCAGTGACCCGATTCGCGATGGCCCAACGAGAGATCGGGCTAGCGACCGGAGAACCACCGACATCAAAAGGATACACGCCTTCCGTGTTCGCGATGCTGCCGCAACTGCTAGAGCGGAGCGGGACGTCCGTCACCGGTTCGATCACGGCGTTTTATACCGTCCTCGTTGACGGGGACGATATGAACGAACCGATCGCAGATGCCGTCCGTGGGATTTTAGATGGTCACTTCGTGATGGACCGTTCGCTCGCCAACCGAGGGCAGTTTCCGGCGGTCCATGTCCTAAAATCAATCAGTCGTGTCATGAACCAGATTGCTTCACCTGTACATCGCGATGCCGCGCAGACGTTTCGGAGTTGGCTCGCCACTTATCTAGACGCGGAAGACTTGATTAACATCGGAGCCTATAAAAAGGGCACGAATCCTGCGATCGATACAGCAATCGATGAATATCCGGGACTGCTCACATTTTTAAAACAGTCGATTGAAGAAGAGGCATCGCTCGAGCAGACGCTCGATCGTCTTGTCGGAATTGCGAGAGGTGAATCATGAACAAGCTGTTGTTAGAACGCATCATGCCGATTGCCGAGCATGCAAAAGAAGAATCGGCGACAGAGATGAGAGGTCATAAGGCGCGATTCGAAGCCGAGATGGAGACGCTGTATCGATTAGTCGTGACGTATGAGACGCTCATGAAGAGTCAAGATGAACAATCTGGTGTGATTGATCTGCTCATGTTCCAATATCGTGAAAAGGCGAGGGAACAGTTGAAACGTCAAATTGAGACGCAACAACTCGTCGTGCAACAGTCACGGAACCGTTACAACTTGGCTCAAGAGCGTTTGCTCGGAAAAGTTGTCGAAGAAAAAAAATATGTAACGTTGCATGAGAAGGTCAGCCAAAATGAAGTGGCCGTCTCGAAACTCACCGAACAACATTTTATCGATGAGTTGGCAGTGATTCATCACGGGAAAGGGAAGTAAGCTGATGGAAAAAGAGAACAATAAGCGAGGTAGACAGCTCTTGGTCGCTCTTGTCCTCGTCCCGGCAATCTTTTTACTCGTCGGCGGAATCGTCGTCATGAACTATGCGATGGACCGGCCGCTATTATCGGTGCCGTTCATAGAAACGCGCGAACAGGCAGACAAAGATGAGACAGTTGAAACAAAAGTCAATGTCACCGGCATTGACGCGGACACGACGAATCGATTAAAAGTCGCGAACGCTGAGATTGAAAAACTGCGCACGGAAAACGTCGAATTGACGAATGAAGTGAAAGCGAGACAAAAAGAAGTCTCGGACTTGATCAAAGAGCGGGACCGACTCGTGTCTGAACTCGGAGCCACTGCGGAAGCAGAAGTGGAGGAAGACACGTCGAACGTGTCTCGCGTCTATGAAGAAATGTCCGCCAAACAAGCGGCCGCGATCATGAACGAACTCGATAGCCCGCAAGTGGCGACGATCTTAAAAGAACTGTCGCCGAAACAACAGGCCGACATATTGGGACGGATGGATGCACAACAGGCTGCCGTCGTCACGCAATTGCTCCAATGAAACGTGAAAGGAGGAAGAGATGATGAATATCGCCTTATTTGCTCAAGCGGTCCAAGGAACGACAGCGAAAGGCGGGGAGACAGGATCTACCCCGACCGGACAGTTTTTAGACCTGCTTTCATCGATGCTTGGCGCCTCAACGGAAGCGTTGGCTGAGTTGGAAGCTGCGCCGACGACACTCGCACCGAGCGCGGCAATTCTGACAGATAGCGCCCTTCCGCTCGAGAACTTGTCGAGCCAGCTTGAACAATGGTTACAACAACCCGATAGCTTAGAGTGGTTAAAGTCTTTGCCACAAGACGCCTATCGTAAGTTCATGGACGCCTATATCGGCATCATCGCCCAAGCAGGTGCAGGCACAGGAACAATCGAGGAAACGGTCTCGTCAGACGTCGTAACCACGTTAGCTGCCGCCCAAACGATTTTACCGGGCGCGATGATGTTAGGAAAGACGGAACGCGAGGCGTTGGCCGGAAAACAAAACCAGCCAACCGTAAACGAGAACGTCCAAGTTATCCAGCAAATCGTTTCGCAATTTAAAGGGAGTTTAACCCAGACTTCAAAACATATTCCCCTCCCTTATCAAACTGAAACGCCGGCGAATGTATTACCACAAGCTGGAAAAGAAAACGTCGACTGGTTGCCGAAAGGCATGACGTGGTCACGACCACAGATCGACTCAGAAACGGTCATGTACGCGTCTAAAGGGTCGCTTCCGGAGAACCTCCAAGCCCGGATCGAGGCTGCTCTTCAAAGAGCACCGTTCCGAAGCGGGGCCGACGGATCGAAAGTGTTCACCGTTCGACTATACCCGGAACAGCTAGGCGAACTCGTCGTCAAACTCGAGCGCCATAACGGTGAACTCGTCGTCAAGCTGTTCGCGAGCAACCAAGAAGCGAAACAGTTGCTCCAGTCACAAATGCAACAACTGCAACAGACGCTCCAACCGTTGTCGCAGCATATCCGGGTCGAAGTGAGTTTGACGCAACAAGCGCTCGAAGCGAAATCATCGACGTTTAGCGAGTCAGACCAACCTGAACCAGAACAACAGGAACAACCGAAAGGGGAACCCGACGATGACGACCATCCAACCGAAGACGAATGATTATACGTTACCCGATCAATCGCTGCCTAAAGCGAAGAACCAATACGATAAGGACATGTTCTTAAAGCTATTGATGGCCCAGCTCGCGAACCAAGATCCGATGTCACCGATGGAAGATCGTGAGTTCATCTCACAAATGGCTCAATTTTCATCACTCGAACAAATGCAGACGATTTCAAAGCAACTTGATTCAGTACTCGTCGATCGCCACATGTCTTCAATTTCCGAGTTCAGCAATATGATCGGCAAGACGGTCGACCATAAAACGGAGACTGAAACGGAGACGATCAAAGGATCGGGACGTGTCGTCTCGATTTCAAGAACGGATGAGTCAGGGTACATGGCCGATCTCGAAGACGGCAGCTCGGTAAGCGTCTACAATATTACGTCCATCAAACAAGCATAAGGGGGATTCATCATGTTAAGAGCAATGTACTCAGGAATCAGTGGATTAAAGAACTTCCAGTCAAAGCTTGATGTCGTCGGTAACAACATCGCCAACGTCAACACGTTCGGGTATAAAAAAGGCCGCGTCACGTTCAAAGACCTCGTCAGCCAACAAGTCGGTAGTGCTGCCGGCGGGAACGGCAACACGGCCGGCGGGATCAACCCGAAAGAAATCGGACTCGGGGGCACGATGGCGACCGTCGACAACGTCTATAACCAAGGCGCGATGCAAAACTCAGGGAGAGCGCTCGACGTCGGGATCTCCGGTGAAGGATTCTTCGTGACGATGGTCAACGGACAAGCGCAGTATACGCGCGCCGGTAACTTTTACACGGATAACCAAGGAAACTTGGTAACGGGTGACGGAACTTACTTGCTTGGGACAGGTGATAAAGCAAATGGGAATCTAGCAGCCCCTAACCTTGTTGGAAATATCCCTGATGTCACACCAGGTGCAGCAACTTACGGGAAAATCAAAGTTCCGACTGATGCTCGGTCACTTTCAATCGGAAAAGACGGCCAAGTCAGCTACGTCGACGCGGCAGGCGCTTTACAAACTGCTGGATATATTGTCACCGCCAACTTCCCGAACAACGCCGGGCTGTCAAAAGTTGGGGCAAATAACTACCTACAATCGCAAAACTCAGGAGATCCGACGATTGGTGCTTCAGGTGACAACGGACGTGGTGAACTCGTCTCAGGCGCCCTCGAGATGTCGAACGTCGACTTGTCTGAAGAGTTCACCGAAATGATTATCGCGCAACGTGGATTCCAAGCGAACACACGGATCATCACAACGTCAGACGAGATTTTACAAGAACTCGTCAACTTGAAACGCTGATGATACGCGTCACGACATTGCGGGGTGAGGAATTTGTCTTGAACGCCTTGTTCATCGAGACGGTCAAGGCCGAACCTGACACGATCATTCATTTGTATAACGGCAAGACGTATATCGTCACAGAGACGAAAGATCAAATCATCGATCGGACGACGGCGTTTTACGGCTCGATCGGTTTGATGGGAACGACAGTCACAAGAGGTGAAGAAGATGAGTGAAGAAAAACCAAAAGGAGGCGCCATGAAAATGGTGCTCATCCTGCTCGTCGTCCTGCTCGTCATGGGGGGCGCTGGGTTTATGACTTATAAATATGTATTCGGCGACAACGTGACGGCTAAAACGAAACCTGTGACGGCAGAAGAACTCGCCGAGCGCAGCTTCACGACCGAGGATATGACGACGAATATTCAAGACGAACGGTTCATCAACGTCCAATTCACGATTGTGACCGATGCGCCTGAGACGAAAGAAGATCTTGAACTTCGTAAGTTCCAAGTCCATAACGTCATTCTCGGCGATTTGGCCGGGATGACGAAGGCACAGCTCACGACGAAGGAAGATATGCAGAAGTTCGAGCAATCCCTTCGAGCGCAATTAAACGGACTGCTGGAAAAAGGTGAGGTCCAGCGCGTCTATATGACGAAGAAAATTATACAGTGAGGTGGCATCATGGGAGAAGTACTGTCTCAACAAGAAATTGATGCCCTGTTATCAGCGCTAAGCAGTGGAGATGTCGAAGCCGATTCCTTTTTGAATCAAGAAGAAGAACGAAAAGTACGGCAGTATGACTTTAAACGGGCCGTCCGTTTCTCTAAAGATCAAATTCGTAGCTTGACCCGGATCCATGAACATTTCACACGGATGCTGACGACATTTTTCTCGGCCCAACTTCGGACGTATGTCCAGTTTACGGTCAATTCAGTCGAACAGCTTCCATACGATGAGTTCATTCATTCGATTCCGAGTATGACGATGATCAACTTGATCGAGGCGCCCCCGCTTAACGGTCGGTTCATCATCGAAGTCAATCCGAACATCTCTTACGCGATGTTGGATCGACTGCTCGGGGGACCTGGCGTCGAGATTGAAAAAGTCGAAAGCTTCACTGAAATCGAGATGCGAATCTTGACCCAGCTATATAAACGAGCTTTTGCCGGTTACGGGGAAGCGTGGGAGTCGATTGCCGAGATCAAGTCCGAAATGACGGCCGTTGAAGTGAACCCACAGTTCCTTCAACTCGTGTCACCAAACGAGACGGTCGTGCTCATTTCGATCGGGGTCACGATCGGAGAAGTGAGCGGGACGATTAACGTCTGCTTGCCGTTCGTGACGATCGAGCCGGTGCTATCGAAACTATCGAGTCATTATTGGATGCAGGAGGCGAACCGCCGCAATGCGAGCGGGAACAGTCAAGAACCGCTCAAAGCCCAATTGATGAATTCGACGGTAGAGGTCGTGTCCCTACTCGGGGAGACGACAATCACGTTCGGTGACTTGTTGCATTTAGAAATCGGTGACTGTTTGACGCTCGATCAACTAGTGAAAGACCCGCTATCCGTCCTAGTAGGGGAAAATAAAGTGTTCAGAGGGCAAGTCGGTGTGAGTGGGAAGCGGATGGCGGTCCAAGTGCTTCACCGGGTGAAGGAGGAAGAGCAATGAGTGAGATGTTGTCACAAGATGAAATTGACGCGTTATTACGAGGAACGAGCGACAGTTCGCCAAAACCGGTAGACGAGAGCGAAGAACATCTCGACTCGATGGAAAGCGACGCCCTTGGAGAGATTGGAAATATCTCGTTCGGAAATTCCGCGACGGCGCTGTCGACGTTACTGCAACAAAAAGTAGAAATCACGACCCCGGTCGTCAGTGAAGTGACGATCGATGAGCTCAGAGAGCGTTATCCGACACCTCACGTGGCGCTTCGGGTCGGTTACACCGAAGGGTTGAAAGGGGAGAACGTCCTCGTCTTGACTCGTGAAGATGCGGCCATCATTTCTGATTTGATGCTCGGCGGGACCGGAATCGGTGTCGATCCGGACGGGCTCGATGAGATTCGGTTGTCGGCCGTTCAAGAAGCGATGAACCAAATGATGGGGGCTGCGGCCACATCGCTCTCGACCGTGTTCTCTAAAAAGATTGATATTTCGCCGCCGCTCGTCGAAGTGTTCGATGCGACGAAAAATCAAACGATCATTGACCGGCTTGAGCTTTGGGAGACGATGGTACTGATCGAGTTCAATTTGAAAGTCGGTACGTTGATTGATTCAAAAATTGTTCAAATTGCCCCGATTCAATTCGGGAAACAACTGGTGAACGAACTGATCGCAGCTACGACGTCAGCCCCGGCCGCGCCTAAACAAGAGCAACCGAAAGTTCAAGCGGCGGTCACACCAGCGAAAGCGCAGGCACCTGCTCCGGCACGCACTGAAAAAACGTCAGCCCCGGAAGTGGCGGTCAGCCAAGCCGAGTTCATGCCACTCCACGCCCCGACGTCAAACGATTCGGTGCCGGCAAACCTAGGTTTACTGTATGATGTGCCGCTCAACGTGACGGTCGAACTCGGTCGGACGAAACGGTCGGTGCGAGAAGTGCTCGAACTGTCGCAAGGATCGATCATTGAACTTGATAAATTGGCGGGGGAACCTGTCGATATTTATGTGAACCAACAACGCATTGCCCGCGGCGAAGTCGTCGTCATCGAAGAGAACTTCGGGGTACGTGTAACAGAAATCATCCAACCGCATGAGCGGATTGGAATCGTTTAAGGAGGAAGAATAATGAGTGCAAAAATTTTGGTGGTAGATGATGCGGCGTTCATGCGCATGATGATTAAAGACATTTTAACGAAGAACGGGTTTGAAGTGGTCGGCGAGGCAGAGAACGGTATTGACGCGGTCGCAAAATACCGTGAACTCACGCCAGATCTCGTCACTCTCGACATCACGATGCCAGAAATGGACGGCCTGGCGGCATTGAAAGAAATTCGCGGGTTCGATTCGAACGCCAAAGTCATCATGTGTTCGGCGATGGGACAACAGGCGATGGTCATCGATGCGATCCAAGCGGGAGCGAAAGACTTCATTGTGAAACCGTTCAACGCGGAACGTGTCGTCGAGGCAGTTTCGAAAACGGTCGCGCAATGAACAAGTGGTGGTTGATTTTCCTGCTCGTGGTCGGGCTGTCTATGCCGGCCACGGTCGAGGCCGCCACCGTGGATAAACAGTTCGAACAACAGCAGCCTGAAGCCAAAGATCAATCTGTCCCTACGACCGTCTCGACGGTCGGGACGTTGGTCAAGGTCGTCTTGAGTTTAGTTGTCGTAATTGGAGGATTCCTCGTCTTGATGCGTTGGTTAAACGCACGGACGCAAGGTGTGAAGACGGCGCAACATATGAAACATCTCGGCGGAGTACCGCTTGGGAAAGACCGCTCGGTGCAGCTCGTCAAGCTAGGGGAGCAAGTATACGTGCTCGGTGTCGGTGAATCGATTCAATTGATTGATCGAATCGACGCGGAATCGATCGATGAAGCAGCGTATGACGCACCTTCACTGAACGCTTCGAATACATCAACGTTCTTAGATACGTTCAAGCAACAACTGTCACAGATTGAAGAAGTGAGGAAGAAGCAATGACGACGATTGAACAACTGATCAATTTAGAAACGCCGGACAGCACGTCGACTTCGATTAAATTGTTGGTCGTATTGACACTGCTCACGCTGGCGCCGTCATTCTTGATTTTGATGACTTGTTTTACACGTGTCGTCGTCGTCCTGTCGTTCATTCGGCCAGCCTTAGGGACACAACAGACACCGCCGAACCAATTGATCATCGGACTCGCCTTGTTCATCACGCTGTTCGTCATGTCTCCGGTCTTATCTGATTTAAACGACAAGGCGTTGTCTCCATATATGGACGACGAGATCAGTCAAGATGAGGCGTTCGAGGAAGCCGGTAACACGATGAAACGATTCATGGCAAAGTATACGCGACAGGAAGATTTGCAACTGTTTATCAAATACGGGAATTATGAGCAACCGGAGTCGGTCGAAGACGTTCCTTTGCTCGCGATGGTACCAGCTTACGCCATCAGTGAGCTCAAGACGGCGTTTCAAATCGGCTTTATGATTTTCTTGCCTTTTTTGATCATTGATATGGTCGTGGCGAGTGTGCTCATGTCGATGGGGATGATGATGCTTCCACCGGTCATGATCGCTCTGCCGTTCAAATTGTTGTTGTTTGTATTAGTGGATGGATGGCACTTAATCGTGGAATCATTGCTTAGAAGTATGTAGGAGGAACGATTATGACGCATGAAATGGTCATCTATTTGGCGACAGAGAGTGTATGGACGTTATTAAAGATTGCGATGCCACTTCTTTTGATCGCCCTCGTCGTCGGACTCGTCATCTCGATTTTACAGGCGACGACTCAAATTCAAGAACAAACATTATCGTTCGTTCCAAAGCTAGTCGCGGTCTTTATCGGGCTCGTCGTTTTCGCCCCGTGGATGCTGCAACAGATGGAAGGATTTACGCGGATGATCTTTGAACTGATGGTCGAGGTCGCCTCGAAATGAATGCGGTCGATTTCATTAGTTTATATGGATTGACGTTTGCTCGTCTGTCCGGATTTTTCGTAAGTGTGCCTTTATTTTCTTCAAAGCAGCTTCCGGTCATGCACCGTGTCGCGTTTAGCGCCTTTTTAGCTTATTATGCGATGTTCACGGTAACGGAGCCGCTTGAACTCGGACAAGCATTCATTGTTCAAGTGCTGTACGAAGTGCTGATTGGACTTCTGCTCGGCATTTTGATCAACATCTTATTTTTTGCCCCACAGATTGCCGGGGGAATCATCGATTTGCAGCTCGGTCTGGCGATGGCGTCAGCGTATGACCCGATGTTTGGCGGACAGTCGCCGTTGATCGGACGATTTTATTACATCTTTACGCTGTTCATCATGCTATCAAGTAATTTGCACTTACTGTTGATCGACGGTATCTATTACAGCTTTCAAATTTATCCGCCTGGTCAGCCGATGATCAACTTTAGCGAAGCATCGCTCATGATGGCCGTGAAGGTCGTAACGATGACGATGATGGTCGCGTTGCAACTCGCGTTCCCACTCATGGCATCGTTGCTTCTCGTCGACTTGGCGCTAGGCTTCTTAGCAAAATCGGCCCCGCAGTTCAACATTTTTGCCATCGGGTTCTCGTTCAAATTGATCGCCGGGTTTTCCGTGATGGTCATGATGATGGGGTTGACGTTGAATGGGATCAGCCAATTCATCCCGGTGTTGCAAGAAATATTACGTGATTTTATGACGTTGTTAGGAGACGCTCAATGAAGCCTCTATACTCTTTATCGGTCGATCTTCAGTTTTTTGCAGGAGAAAAAACGGAAAAAGCAACACCTCGAAAACGAGAAGACTCGCGTAAAAAAGGACAAGTTGCGAAATCAGCCGATCTGACCGGAGCGTTCGCCTTGTTCGCGATGTTCCTCATGTTATCTTTTCTCGGACCTTATGTCGGTCAGCAGTTGTTTGGCCTGACGAAAGAGCTGCTCGGTCCAACGTATTTGCTGTACGACTTATCAGAAGGCATGTCCGGGATGATGATTGATTTGGTCATTCGCGCCGGGATCATTTTAGCACCGTTCTTGATCGTTGCGGTCGTGTTCGGTATTTTAATCAACTATTTCCAAATCGGTTCACTGTTCTCAACAGAGGCGATTCAACCAAAGTTAGAGCGGATTGACCCGCTCAAAGGGGTCAAGCGCATCATCAGCATGAAAGCAGTCGTCGAATTTTTAAAGTCCTTATTCAAATTATTGATTATCCTGACGACTGCGGTCGCTATACTTTGGCAAAACCAAAAAGAATTGTCACGCATGGCCGTCGAACATGTTCGTGAATCGGTCGTCGCACTCGCTGCAATCACGATCGAACTCGGGCTTTGGGTCAGCGTCGCGTTGCTCGCGCTCGCACTGCTCGACTTCTTTTATCAACGGTTCGACTTTGAAAAGTCGATCCGCATGTCGAAACAAGACATTAAAGACGAGTATAAGAACAGTGAAGGCGACCCGCTCATCAAGTCGAAAATCAAACAACAACAACGGGAGATGGCGATGCGGCGCATGATGCAAGAGATTCCGAACGCGGACGTCGTCATCACTAACCCGACCCATTTCGCTGTCGTCATCCGTTATGACGATACGAAAGACTTTGCGCCGCTCGTCGTCGCCAAAGGGGTCGACCAAGTCGCTTTCAATATTCGTGACGTCGCAAAAGAGCACGATATCCCGATCGTGGAAAATAAACCACTGGCCCGTGCGCTCTATGCGCAGCTAGACATCGGAGAAGTCGTCGACGAGTCGTTTTATCAGGCGATCGCCGAAGTGCTGGCGTTCGTCTATCAACTGAAACAACCGTCTTGAGGAGGAGTATGCGTTGGCTGTAAAAGCTAAAGATTTCGCAGTATTGATTGGCGTTCTTATGATCGTCGTCATGCTGGTCATCCCGTTACCGGGGTTCTTACTAGATTTTCTTATCATTATAAATATATTGATCGCCCTCATGATTTTACTCGTGGCGATGAACGCCCGGGAAGCGCTTGATTTCTCTGTCTTTCCGTCCCTCTTGCTGATCATCACGCTGTTCCGGCTAGGGTTGAACGTGTCAACGACCCGTTCGATCCTCTCGACCGGATATGGTGGGGAAGTCATTGCGACGTTCGGGAACTTCGTCATCGGCGGAAACGTTCTCGTCGGATTTGTCGTATTCCTCATTCTCGTCATCATCCAATTCGTCGTCATCACGAAAGGTGCCGAACGGGTATCTGAAGTCTCGGCTCGATTCACACTCGACGCGATGCCGGGGAAACAAATGGCAATCGATGCCGATTTGAACTCCGGGTTGATCGATGACAAAGACGCCCAAATCCGTCGTAAAAAGATTCAAAGCGAGGCTGATTTTTATGGTTCGATGGACGGGGCCTCGAAATTCGTAAAAGGTGACGCCATTGCCGGAATCATTATCGTCGTCATCAACTTGATTTTCGGTATCATCATCGGCGTTGTCCAAATGGGATTACCTGTCGGTGAGTCGTTTACGACGTTCTCGCTTATGACAATCGGGGATGGGCTCGTCAGTCAGATTCCGGCCCTCCTCATTTCGACGGCGACCGGGATCATCGTCACCCGTGCCGTCTCGGACGGCAATCTCGGGGAAGACGTGGTCGACCAGCTCGGTCAAAATCCGACGTTGCTCTATATCGCGGGCACGGTCATCTTCTTGCTAGGTTTCGTGTCACCAAGTTTACTTCCGGTGACGACGCTCATCGCGGGTGCGACATTCTTCGGGGCGTACTCGATGCGCCGCAGCCTGAAGCAAGCGATTGCTGAACCGCTACCGGATGAGGAACCAGCGGCACCGACCGAGACCGTCGTCTCGCTCCTGCAAATCGATGCGATCGAGTTCGAGTTCGGCTACGGGCTGATCCCACTCGCGGATGAATCGCAAGGCGGCGATCTGCTCGACCGTGTCGTCATGATCCGCCGTCAACTCGCACTCGAACTCGGGTTCATCTTACCGACGGTCCGGATTCGTGACCACCTGCAACTGTCACCGAACGCTTACCGGATCAAAGTGAAAGGCAATGTTGTTGCAGAAGGTGAGTTATTACTCGATCACTACTTGGCGATGAGTCCTGGAATTGAAGACCCTGAAGTGTACGGGATCGAAACGACGGAACCGGCTTTCGGATTGCCCGCTCTCTGGATCGATGAAGAGACGCGGACGCGGGCTGAGATGAGCGGTTACACCGTCGTCGACCCACCTTCAGTCGTCGCCACGCATTTAACGGAGACGCTCAAGAAACATGCGTCCGACTTACTCGGACGGGAAGAGACGAAACAGCTCGTCGAGCATTTGAAAGAGACACATCCGGTGCTCGTCGAAGATGTGACCCCATCCGTGCTCTCAATCGGAGATATCCAAAAAGTACTTCGTCATCTATTGAAAGAGCACGTCTCGATTCGCAACTTGCCGCTCCTGTTTGAGACGATGGCCGATTATGGGAAAGTGACGAAAGACGCTGATATATTAGGCGAATACTGTCGTCAAGGACTCGCCCGTCAGTTGACTGACCAAGTCAGCCCGCCGGACGGTCCACTCTACGTTGTCACACTCGGTGGGCAGACCGAGCAACTGATTCAAGACGCTGTCCAAAAAACCGAGTTCGGCAACTATTTGGCGCTCGATCCGGAGCAAGCGCGCGAAATCATCGAGCGCTCTGGCGAACAACTGTCGATGTTTGAACGCTACGGGGCTTCGGCCGTCATTCTTTGCTCGCCGACGATTCGGATATTCGTGAGACAACTGCTCGAACGGTACTATCCTGACGTTCCGGTCCTTGCGTATAACGAATTGCTCAGCTCGCTCGAAGTGAAAAGTATTGGGGTGATTTAATATGCAAATTAAAAAATATACAGGCAAGACGATGTCCGAAGTGATGGCGAAAGTGAAACAAGAGCTCGGCGACGAGGCTGTCATCTTAAATTCTCGCCAAGTCAAGAAAGGATGGTTCGGGTTGTTCGCTTCACAAGAAGTTGAAGTGATTGCCGCACTCGAGAAAGCGCCGCTAACGGTCAAGCCTCGAACCGAGCCGAAACTGCAGCCGAAACAAGCAAAGGCGAAGCCGGTTCCTGCACCTACGCCCACTCCACAACTGGTGACGCCTGTTCCTGAAAAGAGGCGTTTGCCGGCGGGGCTGACCCATATCGAGTCGCTCTTAGCGTCTGAGTCGTTCACGAATGAATCGTGGGAAGAGAGAATCAACGAACTGTACTATACGACTAAATCGCTAGAGGTCGTCGAGCAATACGTCTATGACCAGATCCGCAGTTCCTTTTTACCAGTCCCGGATGCGTTGCGCTACATCATGCTCGTCGGTCCGACCGGTGTCGGCAAGACGACGACGCTCGCGAAGCTTGCCGCTCACTATAAGCTCGACCAAGGGATGTCGGTCGGTTTGATTACGACCGACACGTACCGGATCGCAGCGATCGAACAGCTGAAGACATACGCCGAGATTTTAAATATCCCCGTCGAGGTCGCCTATGACTTTGACGACTTTAAACGGGCGAAACAACTGTTTGCAAGAAAAGATATCGTCTTGATCGATACGGCCGGACGCAATTTCCGCGATGAGGCGTACGTCGAACAGTTTCATAACCATCACGACTTCTCGGAGACGAGCTTGTCACTCGTGCTCAGTCTGACGTCGAAGATGAAAGACATGGATTTGATTTACCGACAGTTTGAAAAATTGCCGCTCCGGTCGCTCATCTTCACGAAATCGGATGAGACGAGTGATATCCACGCGATGTATCGGATGGTGCGCGAGAGCGGACTCCCCGTCGCTTGGCTGACAGACGGCCAGGAAGTGCCGGACGATATGGTCGCCGGCGACCCAGACATCTTGACGCAAAAGATGCTTGAGAAGGAAGGGTGGACACGATGGACCAAGCAAGGCGTTTAAGAGCGAAGACGGATGTCGCGCCAACGACAATCGCGTTCGCGAGCGGAAAAGGCGGCGTCGGCAAGACGAACGTCTGCGTGAATACCGCAATCGGGCTCGTCGAACTCGGAAAGCGTGTCTTGATCGTCGATCTCGACATCGGGATGGCGAACGTGCACATTCTTTTGAATGCGGCGCAGTCTAAAACGATGGTCGATTCTGTGAAAACTCGGACTCCGCTTGCGTCTTCGGTTCAGAAAGACGTGCACGGTGTCGATATATTACATGGGGGAAGTGGACTTGACACATTAGTTCAATTCTCAGAAGCAGACATGCAGTTTTTAATGCGTGAACTTGAAGTGCTGACGACTTATGATTACGTACTGTTTGACATGGGAGCAGGAGCAACGGACACATCGTTACGATTCATTGAAGGATGTGACGAGATGTTTCTCATCCTGACCCCAGAACCGACATCGCTGATGGATGGTTACGCGTACACGAAACTCGTGCATCGTCAAAGTCCGGATTTACCGATCGGGGTCATTGTCAATCGGGCGCAGTCGGGGGAAGAAGCGCTCCAGTGTTACGAACGTATGGAAGTCGCATGCCGACAGTTTTTGAATAAACCGATTCGGTTCCTTGGTTTTTTACCAGATGACGCTTCTGTAAGGAAAGCGGTCATCGCCCAAGTCCCGTTTTACCAATTTGACCGAAAGAGTGATATTAGCTGGCGGCTTGAGCGTATTTTGACAACGCTTACCGGTACACCACCGAAGCCACGGCACTTCATGGATCGGTTGATTGGGAATTTGCGGCAACAGTGGAAGCGAGTCTAACGACAGGGAGGCAATATAGATGGACGTGAACGAATACTTAGGGTTGTTTTTGGATGAGTCGCAAGAGCATATCCAATCGGTCAACACACAGTTGATGAAATTTGAGCAGACGGCTAGCGCTGAAGCGGTTCAAGAGATTTTCCGTTCGGCCCATACGCTCAAAGGGATGTCGGCGACGATGGGGTACGAAAGCGTGGCCAACTTGACACACGAAATGGAGAGCGCCCTTGACCTTGTCCGGTCAGGCAAAAAAGAGAGCAACCAATTGTTGCTTGATACGATGTTTACCGCAATGGAACAAATTGAAGCGATGATTGCCGACATCGAGACGGGTGGAACCGGCACGAACGTCGACGTCAAAGCGACGGTTTCGGCATTCCAGTCGTTTATCGGGAGTAAAGAACAAACGGTCGCTGCGGCGGAAGAATCGTCGGTGTTTACTGTCGACTTGTATGCGGATTCGGTCATCGAACAAGCGAAACAGACCGGTTTTGAGGCGTTCCAACTCCATGTGAAGTTATCGGATGCCGTCGTCTTAAAAGCAGCCCGGGCTTACATGGTGTTTGATCGTCTCCAAGAGCTCGGTGAAGTCGTTCGGACCCATCCGGAGACGGAAGCGATTGAGCAAGAACAGTTCGACTTGTCGTTTGACGTCTTGTTCTTGTCACAAGAGACGGCTGCAGTCATCGAACACGCCGTCTCGCAAGTGTCGGAAGTTGAAACAGTCCACGTCTCGGTATTTACGGGCGTGAGCGAGAGCGAGAGCGAGCCGGAAATTGCTGTGAGTGCAGAAACGGTAGCGGTGCAAGAAATAAAACCGAAAGCGCAAGAAGCAGAAGAACCGAAAGAACAAGCTGTCGCTCAAGCGAAGACGATTCGTGTCAATTTAGAACGGATCGATCGTCTCATGAACTTGTTTGAAGAATTCATCATCGACCGCGGCCGACTCGAACGCCTTGCCGACGAGGTTGGACAGCCTGAACTAAACGAGACGGTCGAGAAAATCAAACGGGGCACGAACGAACTGCAATCACTCGTGTTGACGTTACGGATGATGCCAATCGAGCAAGTGTTCAACCGGTTCCCACGGATGGTCCGCTCGGTCGCGAAAGACATTCATAAAAAAGTTCAACTCGATATCTCAGGAGCTGACACGGAACTCGACCGGACCGTAATCGATGAGATCGGCGATCCGCTCGTCCACTTGATTCGCAACGCGATCGATCATGGCATCGAGCTTCCTGACAAACGCGTCCAAGCCGGCAAACCGCAACAAGGGCGACTCGCCCTCCGTGCTTACCATGGCGGTAACCGTGTCTTCATCGAGATCGAAGATGATGGAGCGGGAATCAATGTCGATAAAGTCCGGTCGAAAGCGCTCGAACGTGGTGTCATCACGACTGAAGAAGCGGCGGCGATGACGGACAACGAGCTCGCGATGCTCATCTTTGCACCGGGCTTCTCAACGGCAGACGTTGTCACAGACTTGTCAGGTCGTGGCGTCGGACTCGACGTCGTCAAAAATAAAATCGAGTCACTCGGTGGTGTGGTCACGCTCGAGACAGTGGTCGGACAAGGGACCAAGTTCCAAGTCAGCCTACCGCTCACGTTATCAATCATCTCGGCGATGCTCGTCCAAGCGGGCGATGAGACGTATGCCATCCCATTGTCATCGATTCTCGAGACGACATTGCTCGATGAAGCCAACATCCTGACGGCCCATCGTGAACGTGTCTTCGATTTCCGCGGACAACTCGTCCCGCTCGTTTATTTAAAAGAAATTTTCGGAATCGATTCGGAAACAAAATCACAGTTCCCGGTCGTCGTCGTGCGTAAAGGAAATAAACTCGTCGGAGTCGTCGTGAACGACTTGATTGGTCAACAAGAGATTGTCATGAAGCCGCTCGGGACGTATCTCGAAGGTATTCCGGCTATTTCGGGGGCAACGATTCTCGGAGATGGACGGGTCGCTCTCATCGTAGACAGCAACGATCTCTTTTAAGGAGGAAGAAAGATGGAACAAAAATGGGTAGTGTTTTCACTCGCATCGAACACGTACGGAATCGATGTCCAATCAGTCCGTTCGATTGAACGGTTACAACCTGTCACCCGGGTGCCGAACGCACCAGCACACGTGAAGGGCGTCATCAACCTCCGTGGTGTGGTCACGCCGGTCATCGACCTCAGGCTTCGCCTCGGTTATGAAGAAATCGCACCGACAGACGAGACACGGATTTTGATCGCTTCTTTGAATCAAGGCGATGCTGGTTTTATCGTCGATCGTGCCAACGAAGTCGTCGAGAGCGATGAAGTCCGGATCGAACCGATTCCGGATTCGAGCCACGAGATGCACTCGGCACACTTGACGGCGATTGCCAAAGGTGAGGACAAGCTGTTCTCGCTTCTCGATGCGAACGCGTTGTTCGAGGACCAACATGCTGAGTGAATTTGAACAAGATTTGTTAAAAGAACTCGGGAATATCGGGTCTGGTCATGCGGCGACCGCGCTCTCGACACTGCTCGCCAAGCCGGTCAACATCACGGTATCGTCTGCCGAAATGGAACCGATCACGTATTTACCGGACCGCGTCGGCGGTCCGGAGCGCCATGTGGCCTCTGTCCTGTTAGAGCTTGGAGGCGAGATCAGTGGCATGATCCTGATCATGTTCCCGGTGGATGATGCGGAGAGTATGGTGGCTTCGCTGATCGGCTCACCGTTCACGTTCCAATCGAACAACGAGCTCGGTCAATCGGCGTGGGAAGAGATCGGTAACATTATGAGCGGGGCCTACGCGCGAGCGTTAGGCGACTGGCTCAATACGCCGATCATGATTCAAGTGCCGGCGACCGCGATTGATATGGCCGGATCGATCGTCGAATTTGTCGTCACGTCCGTTCAACCGGAAGAAGATGCCGCGCTCTATATCGACACGACGTTCATGATTGACGAGAAGGTGAGTGCCGGGCATGTGCTCTTCTTACCGACGCACGGCTCGCTAGATCGGATTCAACGAAGGTTGCTTGGCCATGGCTGAAGTTCTTAAAATCGGGATTGCCGAGTGGAAGCAAACGACAGCACCGAACCGGCTCCGCACGGCGGGACTCGGCTCATGCGTCGGTGTCATCTTGTATGATGCCCGGCTGCAAGTGGCGGCGATGGCGCACGTCATGCTTCCAGATTCGGCGATCGCAAGGAAACACCAGACGATCGAAGTCGGGAAATATGCGGATACGGCAATTGACGCGCTCGTCGAGTCGCTCAAACGGGCCGGGGCAGGACGTCTGCAAGCCAAGATGGCCGGTGGGGCTCAAATGTTTCAATTCAAATATGAGAACGCGGCGATGCGCATCGGGGAACGAAATGCCGAAGCAATCCGCGTCGCTTTAAAAGCACACCACATCCCGCTAATCGCCGAGGATTGTGGTGGGCATAACGGACGAACGATTGAATTTGACGTCGCAACATGCGTCTTATCGATTCGGACAGTGAGTATCGGAACAAAAGAACTATAAGGGGGGGATCGACATGACGACTCAGCTTACCCAGTTGTGGGATCGTTGGAATACTGACCGCGATATGGATACGGCAAATGAATTATTATCACATTATGAATTTCTGATCCATTATCACGTGCAACGAATGATCGTGACGCTCCCAAAGAGCGTCGAACGCGACGAATTGAAAAGTTTGGGTTACATGGGATTGTACGATGCCCTCATGAAATATGATCCGGAACATAATAATAAATTCGATACGTATGCGGCGTTTCGGATTCGGGGCGCGATTATCGACGGACTTCGAAAAATCGATTGGCTGCCGCGCTCGGTACGGGAGCGCGTGAAGAAGATTGACCATGTCGCCGAACAACTCGAGCAAAAGCTGCACCGTGCCCCGACGAAAGAAGAATTGGCCGACGCGTGCGCGCTTCCGATCGCTGATATCGAAAAGGCGATGGCGGAAGGGTATTTCGCGAACATGTTGTCGATTGACGAGGCGGTGACGCTCCAAGAAGAAGGGAAAGTCATGTCGGTCACGTATTTTGACCCCGATTCGGAAAAACCGGAAGACACGTTGTTGCAACGCGAGTTAGTCGACGTGCTGACGACCGAGATCGATCAACTGTCTGAAAAAGAACGTCTTGTCGTCTCGCTATTTTATTTTGACGAGTTGACGTTGACGGAGATTGGGGAAGTGTTAGAATTATCGACTTCCCGCATCTCACAGATTCATTCGAAAGCGTTAAAGACACTCAAACAGGCACTAGGCCGCTCGTATCTAGAAGAAAAGACATCGTGAGGAGGTGAAGGGATGACTTTTGTGTTGCTGATCGCGGGGATCGTGATTGCCTATGGTCTGTTGATCGGGTTCCGGCAGATCCAAACATTGAACGAACGCGTCAATCGGCTCGAAAGCGAGAAACGCGAGACAGAGGCGTTGCTCTTGTCATTCATGGAATCGATGGGCGATGTTGTGAAAAACGATGCGGCCGAATCGCCAAAACCGACCTCGACTGAAATCGCCGAGATAGAAACTGAAACGTCTGAAGACGGTGCGGTTAACCCGAGCGTCGAAGAGGTGTTGCTCCGTCATTCAGTCCGCGACACGGCACGTCTCCTCGGAAAAGGGGAAGGCGAAGTGGCGCTTTATGCGAAACTTCGACAAAAGTGAGAGTTGCCGGATTTGAAGACTTATGCTATAGTAATTTTCGGTGTTAAACACATCACACACGTCTCGGGATGGTATTCCTCGGTGCCGAAAGGTCGGAGTACAACGATGAACGAGGCGGAGGACTTTTTTAAACCACAAGGAGGAAATTTATCATGGCAGTAATCTCAATGAAGCAATTGCTCGAAGCTGGTGTACACTTCGGTCACCAGACACGTCGTTGGAACCCAAAAATGGCGAAATACATCTTCACGGAGCGTAACGGAATCTACATCATCGACCTTCAAAAGACGGTTAAAAAAGTAGACGAAGCTTACAACTTCGTTCGTGAACTCGCGGCAGAAGGCGGAAACGTCCTCTTCGTAGGTACGAAAAAACAAGCTCAAGATACAATCAAAGAAGAAGCACTCCGTTCAGGTATGTACTTCATCAATGAGCGTTGGTTGGGTGGAACACTCACAAACTTCTCAACAATCAAAAAGCGTATTAACCGCTTGAAGCAACTTGAGAAAATGGAAGCTGACGGCACGTTCGAAGTACTTCCTAAAAAAGAAGTCATCATCTTGAAAAAAGAAATGACACGTCTTGAGAAGTTCCTCGGCGGAATCAAAGATATGCCAGGCGTTCCTGACGCTCTCTTCATCGTTGACCCACGCAAAGAGCGGATCGCGATTGCAGAAGCTCACAAATTGAACATCCCAATCGTTGCGATTGTCGATACAAACTGTGACCCAGATGAAATCGACTACGTTATCCCAGCGAACGACGATGCAATTCGTGCGGTTAAATTGCTCACTTCTAAGATGGCTGATGCGATCATCGAAGCGAAGCAAGGCGAAGAAGAAGTTGCTGAAGAAGCTGTAGCTCCAGAAGCTGAAGCTACAGAAGCTGAGTAATCAGTTAGACAACAGGTGATAAAGGGAAAGCCTTTTATCACCTTTTTTTAGGACATAGTCTATTCGAAGCCTAGTGCTTTTATTTTAAAAAAATGTAAGTTTTACAAGGAGGAATTTCCGATGGCAGTTACAGCAGCAATGGTAAAAGAACTTCGTGAAAAAACAGGAGCAGGTATGCTCGATTGCAAAAAAGCACTCGTGGAAACAGACGGTGACATGCAAGCGGCAATCGACTTCCTACGTGAAAAAGGGATTGCTAAAGCAGCAGCTAAAGGCGATCGTATCGCAGCTGAAGGCTTGACAGCAGTAGCGGTTGAAGGCAACAAAGCTGCTCTCGTCGAAGTCAACTCAGAGACGGACTTCGTTTCTAAAAACGAGAAGTTCCAAACACTCGTCAGCGACGTGGCGAAAGCGGTTCTCGCTTCAGGCGCGACGACAGTCGAAGCAGCTCACGCTTCTGAATTCGTGGCTGGTAAAACACTCGAAACACACATTCAAGAAGAAGCATCGACAATCGGAGAGAAAATCTCGCTCCGTCGCATCGCTGTTCTTGAAAAAGCGGACGACGCTGTATTCGGCACTTACCTTCACATGGGCGGACGCATCGGTTCGGTCGTCGTCATCGACGGCACGACAGATGAGTCAGTAGCGAAAGACGTAGCGATGCACGTAGCAGCAGCTAACCCACTTTACGCGACACGTGACGAAGTTTCGGCTGAAGAAGCAGAGCGCGAGAAGAAAGTCTTGACTGAACAAGCGATCAACGAAGGCAAACCTGCTAACATCGTCGAGAAGATGATCGCGGGACGCATGAACAAGTACTTCGAAGAAATCTGCCTCGTCGACCAAACGTTCGTCAAAGACGCTGACTTCAAAGTTGGAAAATACGTAGAGTCTAAAGGCGGCCGTATCAACTCGTTCGTACGTTTCGAAGTTGGAGAAGGTATGGAAAAACGCGAAGAAAACTTTGCTGAAGAAGTAATGAACCAACTTAAAAAATAATCTGCGTCATATATGATGATGCAATTAAAATTGGGAACACGTCTGTATAACCTTGAGTTAGTTCGTTAAGGGAGCGTGTTCCCTTTTTTCAAGCATGAGGAGGCAAAGTATGGAACCGAAATATAAGAGAATTGTGTTAAAATTGAGTGGAGAAGCGCTCGCAGGAGATCAAGGATACGGAATCGATCCGGCAATCGTCAACTCGATTTCTGGACAGATTAAAGAGTTAGTCGCCATGGGCGTCGAAGTAGCGGTCGTCGTAGGTGCCGGAAACATCTGGCGCGGAAAGACGGGAAGCGAACTCGGTATGGACCGGGCCAATGCCGATTACATGGGCATGCTCGCAACTGTACTTAACTCGCTTGCACTTCAAGACAGCCTCGAAACACACGGTGTCCAAACCCGCGTCCAAACATCAATCGAAATGCGTCAAGTTGCTGAACCGTATATCCGCCGCCGGGCGATGCGCCACCTTGAAAAAGGCCGGGTCGTCATCTTTGCAGCAGGGACGGGTAACCCATACTTCTCGACAGATACGACAGCAGCGCTCCGGGCAGCCGAGATCGAAGCTGATGTCATCTTAATGGGGAAAAACAACGTCGACGGCGTCTACTCGGCAGACCCGAAACTTGTCCCGGATGCGGTCAAATACGAGTCACTCACATACTTGGACGTTTTAAAAGACGGTCTCCAAGTCATGGACTCGACAGCGACGTCACTATGCATGGACAACCATATTCCGCTGATTGTATTCTCATTGCTTGAAGAAGGAAATATCAAACGTGTCGTTCTCGGGGAACATATCGGGACGGTAGTGGGAGGAATCAATTCATGAGTGCAAACGAAGTTATGAAAACGGCTGAAGAAAAGATGGTTAAAGCCCATACATCATTAAAACGTGATTTTGGGACGCTCCGCACCGGACGCGCCAGTGCATCGATTTTGGACCCGGTCCAAGTCGACTACTACGGTGTGCCAACACCGCTCAACCAAGTAGCGAACATCAACACGCCAGAAGCTCGTCTTTTGTTGATCCAACCTTGGGACAAGTCGCTCGTAACGGAAGTCGAGAAAGCGATTCAAAGAGCGGATCTCGGTCTGTCGCCATCTTCGGACGGGACAGTCATCCGTTTAGCAATCCCTGCCTTGACGGAAGAGCGCCGGAAAGAACTCGTTAAAATCACGAAGAAGTATGCGGAAGAAGCGAAAGTTGCGGTTCGTAACGTTCGTCGTGACGCGAACGAGAACTTGAAGAAGCTTGAAAAAGATGGAGATTTGACAGAAGACGACCTCCGTGGTTACGCGGACGACGTTCAAACGTTAACGGATTCTTACATCAAAAAGATTGATGAGTCTGCAGCGGTCAAAGAAAAAGAGATCATGGAAGTATAATCACGGAAGTGGTATACCAAAAAGCTGTGTGGGGACCCTTTTACTGAAAGGGTCCCTCTTTCATACAATCAGGAGGATAGACTATGTTTAAATGGGTGAATCCTAAAACGAAGACTGAGGCGGAATTGAGCATCCCCGAACATGTCGCCATCATCATGGACGGAAACGGCCGTTGGGCGAAGAAACGCGGGCTCCCGCGCATCATGGGTCACCGGGAAGGGATGAAATCGGTCCGTGAATCAGTCCGGACGGCTCAAGAGCTCGGCATCAAGTCGCTGACGCTTTACGCGTTCTCGACCGAAAACTGGACGCGTCCAGAAGAAGAAGTCAATTTTTTGATGAAGTTGCCGAAGCAATTTTTAGAGACCGACTTAAAAGAACTCGACGAACAAAACGTCAGAGTGCTCGTTGCCGGTGACGTGTCGAAACTGCCGCGCGGAACACGCGAGGCGGTCGAGGAAGCGCGGACGCGTACCGCGACAAACACGGGGTTAGACCTCGTCTTCGCGTTGAACTATGGCGGCCGTGACGAACTCATCCAAGCGATGCGTGACATTGCGCGCGACGTGTCGGCCGGACACATCAATCCAGATGAGATCGACGAGTCGATGATCGGAGAGCGGCTCATGACGAATATGCAAGATGTCGATTTGATCATTCGGACGAGCGGTGAACAACGGTTATCGAACTTCCTGCTCTGGCAAGGGGCGTATGCCGAACTCCACTTCACAGACGTATTGTGGCCCGAGTTCAAACGTGAGCACTTCGTCGAAGCAATCGAAGCGTACAATACACGTACGCGTCGGTTTGGTGGAGTGTAATATGAAAACACGAATTATTACCGGACTTTGGGCCGGCGCCATCTTTGTCAGCTTGATCGCCCTTGGCGGCAGCCCGTTCGTCATCTTGATGGGCGTGCTCGCTTTGATCGGTTTGAGCGAGTTTACGATGATGCGTGAGCATAAGCTGACAGCGTTCCCGTTCCTCGTGACATCGTTGCTCGTAGCGTTCCCGTTCGTCATGATGCTCTTAGAACGGCAGTTGTTGACGAGTGAACTTCCGATTTCGACGAGTCAATGGATGGTGCTCGGGTTAATGCTGCTTCTCTTTTGGACGGTCGTCACGAAAAACCGTTTCACATATGAAGATGCGAGTTTTTATTTCGTCTCGGCTGTTTATCTCGTCATCGGGTTTTCAAGCTTTGCCCTCGTCCGTCTGTCTGAAGACGGGCTGGCGAAAGTATTGCTCGTCTTATTTATCATTTGGGCGACCGATTCGGGTGCGTATTTCACGGGGAAAGCGATCGGCAAGACGAAACTATGGCCCTCGATCAGTCCGAACAAGACGATCGAAGGAGCTGTCGGCGGTATTGTTTCAGCTGTCGTCGTCGGTGTCGTCTATGTCTTGATTGAACCGGTCCTACCGCTCGTCGAAGTGCTCGTCTTAGCGGTTGTCGTTTCTGTCGTCGGCCAGCTCGGTGATTTGGTACAATCAGCGTACAAACGTCAGTTTGGCGTAAAAGATTCTGGACATCTATTACCGGGACATGGTGGCATTTTAGACCGATTTGATAGTATGATCGCGGTATTCACCGTCATTTGGATTTTCAATTTGTTGTAAAAGGAGTGTCAAGATGAAGCGAATCAGCTTAATCGGGGCGACTGGTTCGATCGGCGTACAGACGTGCGATGTGATCGAGCAGCACCCCGACTTGTTTGAACTTGAGGCGTACGCGTTCGGAACGAACGTCGAGGTAGCCGAGGAATGGATCAACCGCCTTCGCCCGAAATACGTATCAGCCAAAACGATCGAGGTACTCGAACAGCTCAAGCCACGCCTTACATACGAACCACTCTTTTTTATCGGACTCGAAGGGTTGATCGAATGTGCGACCGCTGAGCGGGCCAATGTGGTCGTGACGGCCGTCGTCGGGGCAGTCGGCTTAGAGCCGACGCTTGCCGCTATTAAAGCCGGTAAAGATATCGCCTTGGCGAACAAAGAAACGCTCGTCACAGCCGGACATCTCGTCATGGCCGCCGTCAAAGAGCACGGCGTCAGTTTGCTTCCGGTCGACAGTGAACACTCGGCCATCTACCAATGCCTGAACGGAGAGCGTCGTGAGGACGTTTCAAAAATCATTTTGACGGCCTCAGGCGGAAGTTTCCGCGATCGGACACGCGCTGAATTAGCGAACGTGACCGTCGAAGAAGCGCTCAATCATCCGAACTGGTCGATGGGTGCAAAAATCACGATCGATTCGGCGACGATGTTCAACAAAGGGCTCGAAGTCATCGAAGCGCACTGGTTGTTCGATATCGATTATAATGATATTGAAGTGGTGCTCCATCGGGAGTCGATCATTCACTCGATGGTCGAGTTTAAAGACGCCGCAGTCATGGCGCAACTCGGAAACCCCGATATGCGGGGACCGATCCTCTATGCGCTCTCTACCCCGAAACGGCTTGAAATCGAAGGGAACAAGCGGTTAAACTTGAGAGAAATCGGGACGCTCCATTTTGCGGAAGCCGATTTCGATCGCTATCCGGCTCTTCGACTAGCGTATGAAGCAGGTCGTCAAGGAGGTTCAATGCCGACCGTGTTGAATGCGGCTAACGAAACGGCTGTCGATTTGTTCTTGAACGGAAAGATTGCGTTCGTCGAGATTGAATCGATCGTCGCGCAAGCGATGGATGCACATACAGTCATTGTAGAACCGACGCTTGAGCAGATCCTTCAAGTCGATCAATCGGTTCGTGAACAAATTCAGCAACGAAAGTGAAGGTGGGGAATAGATCATGCAAACTTTTATCGCCATCGTTTTGATGTTTGGGGTGCTCATTTCAGTTCATGAATGGGGACACCTCGTCATGGCGAAACGGGCAGGGATTCTCTGTCACGAATTTGCAATCGGGTTTGGACCGAAAATCTTTTCGTTCAGAAAGAATGAGACGCTCTATACAATTCGCTTATTGCCGATCGGTGGTTACGTCAAGATGGCGGGTGAGGATTTCGAGCCGATCGAAGTGAAGGCCGGTCAACAAGTCGGGCTCCGGTTAACGAGCGCGGGCACAGTCGACCGCGTCTATTTCCAACCGGACCAAGCGACGGATGTACACGTCGTCGGAACGGTCGACAAGTTCGATTCGATCCGTGAATTGAAGATTCAATTGCTCGTCGACGAAGAAGTGCGGGTGTACACACTCGAGCGCGATACGCTTCTCGTCGATCAAGGTATGGAGATTCAAATCGCACCGTACGACCGCACGTTCGGAGCGCAATCAGTTTGGAAACGGGTGCTCGCGATCGCAGCCGGTCCGGCCATGAACTTCGTCCTTGCCTTCGTCTTGCTCGTTATTGTCGGTCTCGTGCAAGGCACACCGACAGACGACGGACAAATCGGGACAGTACAACCGGATTCGGCGGCTGATCAAGCCGGGCTCGTCACCGGAGACGAAATCGTCTCGATCGAGGGTGAGACGATTGATAACTGGCTCGATCTTCGAACGGTCTTGGCCGATCGTGCCGATACACCGACCGAGGTGACCTATATTCGGGCGGGTGAGGAACAAACGGTAACGCTCACACCTCAAGCAGTCGAACAAAATGGCGAGACGGTCGGTATCCTTGGCGTGACAAATGCGCTCGAGCGATCACCGACAAAAGCGTTCACAACAGGAGCTGAGACGACGTGGACGATGTCGACATTGATTTTCTCTGCGGTCGGTGATTTAGTGACCGGCCAAGTCGGAGTCGATCAACTCGCAGGTCCGGTCGGGATTGTCCGCATGACCGACGAAGTGGCGGCGAGCGGTTTCGTCATGTTGCTCAACTGGACGGCACTGTTATCCGTCAACTTGGCGATCTTCAACTTGTTGCCACTTCCGGCGCTTGACGGGGGACGACTCATCTTCTTGTTGTTCGAGGCAGTGCGTGGTCGACCGATCGATCCAAAAAAAGAAGGGTTCGTCCACTTTATCGGATTTGCCCTGCTTATGCTGCTCATGCTCATCGTCACTTGGAACGATATCCAATCATTTTTTAAATAGACTGTGTTAGAGAAGGGAAACGTTGATATTTATGAAACAATCGAGATTGCTTATGCCTACTTTGAGAGAGGTTCCTGCTGACGCTGAAGCTGTCAGCCATCAACTTCTCGTGCGCGGTGGATTTATTCGACAAAATGCAGCGGGGATCTACTCTTATTTACCACTCGGTCATCGTGTGTTACAAAATATTCAAACGATCATCCGTGAAGAGATGAACCGGGCCGGGGCGCAAGAACTGCTCATGCCGGCGATCCAACCAGCGGAGCTATGGGAAGAGACGGGACGTTGGGACATCTACGGACCTGAACTGATGCGTTTGACGGACCGTCATGACCGCCGTTTCGCACTTGGAGCGACCCACGAAGAGTTGATCACGTCGATCGTCCGTGACGAGTTGAACTCGTATAAGAAGTTACCGGTCAACTTGTACCAGATTCAGACGAAGTATCGCGATGAGCGTCGTCCGCGGTTCGGATTATTACGCGGACGTGAGTTTTTGATGAAAGATGCCTACTCGTTCCACGCCACACAGGCTGATTTGGACGAAGAGTACGACAATATGTACAACGCTTATTCGCGCATCTTTGACCGCACCGGTTTGAAGTATCGTCCGGTCGTGGCCGATTCAGGCGCGATTGGCGGGAAAGACACGCACGAATTCCAGGCGCTCGCCGAAATCGGTGAGGATACGATCGTCTACACGGACTCGTCGTCATACGCGGCGAACATCGAGATGGCGGAAACGCTTGACCGTTACGACATGCAAGCGGGTGTTGTGCTCGAGCTCGAGCAAGTCGATACGAAAGATCATAAGACGATCGAAGACGTGGCGCGATTCTTGGGCGTGGAGACGAACACGACGATCAAGTCGGTGTTGTTCAACGTCGACGGCGAGACGGTCATGGCGATCGTTCGCGGCGATCACGAAGCGAACGATGTCAAAGTGAAGAACGCCCTCGGCGGACTCGATATCCAAATGGAAGACGAGTCGAAGATTATTGAATTGTTCGGCTGTGAACCAGGGACGCTCGGACCGATCAACGCACCGGTCAAAGTCGTCGCCGATTACGCCGTTAAATATTTAGTCGATGCGGTATGTGGCGCCAACGTTGCGAACACGCACTTCATGCACGTCAATGCAGAACGCGACTTGTCGCACTTGACGTATCACGACCTCCGCTTCGTCGTCGAAGGCGACTTGGCACCGGACGAATCTGGTCCAGTCCGGTTCGCACGTGGGATCGAGGTCGGTCAAGTGTTCAAACTCGGTACGCGCTACTCAGAGGCGATGGGCGCGACGTTCTTGAACGAAGAAGGCCGGGCGGAACCACTCATCATGGGTTGTTACGGCATCGGTGTCTCGCGGACGCTTTCGGCAATCGTCGAACAGCATCACGACGACCGCGGTATCGTTTGGCCGAAGAGTGTCGCACCGTTTGATCTGCAATTGATTGCGATCAACGCGAAAGACGAGACGCAACTCGAACTTTCGAATCGACTTTACGGTGAACTATCATCGAAGTATGATGTATTGTACGACGACCGCAAAGAACGGGCCGGCGTTAAATTTGCCGACGCTGACTTGATCGGCTTGCCGATTCGTATCAACGTCGGGAAGAAAGCCGGCGAAGGCATCGTCGAAGTGAAAGTCCGTGCGACGGGCGAAGTGATTGAAACGACGGTAGAGGAGTTGCCGCAAGTGATTGTCGCGCAACTCAACGAGACGCATTGATCGATGAAGGTGACGGTTTCTTGCCGTCACCTTCATTTTTCGACATTGTCATATAAAAGGGGGGGACGACTTACCCGTGGAAGCAAATCAAAAGATGCAATTACTGTTGACGGATCTCGGGATCACGACAGAGAGTGATCAGTTCGACGGAGCGGAACTATCGCGTCTTGTCGTCAATAAACAGCGACGGACGTGGACGTTTTACTTTAAGATGCGCCAAGTGTTGCCATATGAGGTTTATCAATTGTTCATGAGTCGGGTCGAGAATCGGTACGCGACGTTTGCCGATGAAGTGTATGCTCGTTTTACGACAGAGACAGGTGGAAGCGAGCAGGATTATATCGACTACTGGCCGCGCATCGTCAGTGAGCTCAGTCAAGTGTCGGGGGCGATGCGAAGCTATTTCGCAACTGTCAAACCGCGCTTCGAGCAAAACAAGTTGCTCATTCCCGTCCGCTCCGCACCTGAGGCGAGCTATGTCGATAAAGAGCTGTGCCAAGAAGTTCAAGCGCTCTACAGTGCTTACGGGTTTATGAAAAAGCCGTGCCAAGCCAGTTTCTCAGAAGACGCGGAAGCGAATCAGGCGTTGCGTGAACAAGTCGTCCAAGAAGATATCGAACAGGCGAAACTCGCACTCGCGGCCCAGTTCGCCAAAGCGACCGAGACGAACGATGAGCCGATCACGGAAGTGCGGATGGGCGCCTTGATCAAAGACGAGATCGTCCCGATCAAGACGATTATCGAAGAAGAACGCCGTGTCGCCATCCGTGGACTCGTGTTTTCAGCCGAACGGAAAGAGTTGAAGAGCGGGAAGAAGCTATTCACGATCAAGATGACCGATTATACCGATTCGCTCATCGTCAAAGTGTTCGCACGTGACGATGATGACGACCGTATGCTCAGTGCCGTCAAAAAAGGCATGTGGATCCAAGCGGCCGGACGAGTCGAAGACGATAGCTTCATGCGCGAACTGTGCATGATGGCGTCGCAGCTCCAAGAAGTGAAAGTCGAACCGAAGCGGGACGAATGGGCCGGGGAGAAGCGCGTCGAACTGCACGCCCATACGCAGATGAGCCAGATGGATGCGGTCACGAACGTGTCGGCGCTCGTCGCCCGGGCCGCCAAGTGGGGTCATCGCGCCATCGCCATCACCGACCATGCCGGTGTGCAGTCGTTCCCGGAAGCATATTATGCTGGGAAAAAGAACGACATTAAAATCTTGTACGGTGTCGAGGCGAACGTCGTCAATGACGGCGTGCCTGTCGCGTATCATCCGACCGACGTCTCGCTCGACGAGGCGACGTACGTCGTGTTCGACGTCGAGACGACCGGTCTGTCGGCCGTCTACAACAAAATCATCGAACTCGCCGGCGTCAAGATTAAAGACGGTGAGATCATCGACCGGTTCGAAGCGTTCGCCGACCCGAAACATCAACTTTCGGCGACGACGATTGAACTGACCGGGATCACGGATGACATGGTCCACGGACAGCCCGACCCAGAAGTGATCGCGAAACAGTTCGTCGACTGGTGCGGGGACGGGATTCTCGTCGCTCATAACGCCTCGTTCGATATGGGCTTTCTCGAGGCGACGCTCCGAAGCGGAGGACATGAGCCGGACGATTATCCGGTCATCGATACGCTTGAACTGGCCCGGACGATTTTACCGACGCTCAAAAACCACCGTCTCAACACGCTCGCCAAACGGTTTGATATCGAATTGACGCAGCATCACCGGGCCATCTATGATGCCGAGGCGACGGCGTACCTGCTCATGAAGTTGCTCGATTTGGCGAAACAGATGTTCGAGATGCAGACGCATCGGTCACTGAACGCGAAAGTCGGCAGTGACGTCTCGAAGATCCGTCCGTTTCATGCGACGGTTTACGCGAAGACGAAAAAACCAGGATTGCGCCACTTGTATGAGTTGATCTCGTTGTCGCACATCGACTATTTGTTCCGGATGGCTCGGATGCCGCGCTCAGAGATCGAGAAGCGCCGAGAAGGGCTGCTCATCGGCTCGGCGTGCGACAACGGCGAGATCTTTGACGCCGCCTTGAACAAGTCGGACGAAGAGCTCGAGAAGATGATGGCATTTTATGACTTCATCGAGATTCATCCGCCGGCACTTTATATGCATCTGATCGATAAAGAGATCGTCACGAACGAGCTTGAACTTCGTGACATCATCAAACGGATCATTCGCGTGGCAGGTCAAGCCGGACTTCCGGTCTGTGCGACCGGGAACGTCCATTACTTGGACCGGACGGATCGGTCGTATCGCGAAATCCTGATTCGGACGCAAGGCGGGGCCAACTTCATTAACACGAGAAAAGAGTTGCCCCATGCCCATTTCCGGACGACGAAAGAAATGATGGAAGAGTTTAATTTTTTAGGTGACGAGCTCGCACGGGAGATCGTCATCACGAATCCGAACGCGATCGCCGACCAGATCGAAGCGATTCAAATTATTCCGGATGAACTGTATACGCCGAAAATCGAAGGGGCGGACGACGAGGTCCGTAATATGAGTTATGACATGGCCCGCTCGATTTACGGGGACGAGCTTCCGGAGATCGTCGAGGCCCGGCTCGAGAAGGAACTGAAATCAATCATCGGCCACGGCTTCGCCGTCATTTATTTGATCTCACATAAACTCGTCAAGAAGTCACTCGACGACGGTTACCTCGTCGGTTCACGGGGATCGGTCGGGTCGAGTCTCGTCGCGACGATGACCGAGATCACCGAGGTCAATCCACTACCACCGCATTATGTCTGTCCGAAGTGTCAACACTCTCACTTCTTTAATGACGGGTCGATCGGTTCCGGTTACGATCTTCCGGACAAGCAATGTCCGGAGTGTGGGACGTGGTATACGAAAGATGGACACGATATCCCGTTCGAGACGTTCCTTGGCTTTAAAGGGGACAAAGTACCGGATATCGATTTGAACTTCTCAGGTGAGTACCAGCCTCACGCTCACGCGTACACGAAAGTGTTGTTCGGAGAAGAGTACGTCTATCGTGCCGGGACGATCGGGACGATTGCCGACAAGACGGCGTACGGATATGTGAAAGGCTATGCGACCGAAAACGATAAGATTTACCGGAACGCCGAAGTCGATCGTCTCGTCTCGGGTGTCACCGGTGTCAAGCGGACGACCGGGCAGCATCCAGGCGGGATTATCGTCGTCCCGGACTATATGGACATCGCCGAAATCTCGCCGATCCAGTATCCGGCCGACGACCGAACGTCTGAATGGAAGACGACACACTTCGACTTCCATTCGATTCACGACAACTTGCTCAAGCTCGATATTCTCGGACACGATGACCCGACCGTCATCCGGATGCTCCAAGACTTATCAGGCATCGACCCGTTGACGATCCCGACGGATGATCCGACCGTCATGAAAATCTTTTCGTCACCGGAAGTGCTCGGTGTCACACCGGAGCAAATCGAGTCAAAAACAGGGACGCTCGGTATTCCTGAGTTTGGGACGAAGTTCGTCCGGCAAATGCTTGAAGAGACGAAACCGTCCACGTTCTCAGAGCTCGTCCAAATTTCGGGGCTGTCTCACGGGACGGACGTTTGGATCGGGAATGCGAACGAGTTGATCTATAACGGGACGTGTGAACTGAAAGACGTCATCGGGTGTCGTGACGACATTATGGTCTACTTGATCTACGCCGGACTTGAGCCGTCGTTCGCCTTTAAGATCATGGAGTCGGTCCGTAAAGGGAAAGGTTTGTCTGACGATATGGAGTCAGAGATGCGGGAGAACAGCGTCCCGGAATGGTACATCTCTTCTTGTAAGAAGATCAAATACATGTTCCCGAAAGCACACGCGACCGCGTACGTGCTCATGGCCGTACGGATCGCTTACTTCAAAGTGCACCACCCGATTCTGTATTACGCGACATACTTTACGGTCCGCGCCGGCGATTTTGATTTGTCGGCGATGATCAAAGGGTCTCAGGCCGTCCGCAAGGCGATGTCTGATATCCGGGAGAAAGGCTTCGACGCCACGGCGAAAGATAAAGGGCTTCACACCGTGCTCGAACTCGCGCTTGAGATGCTCGAACGCGGCATGAAATTCCAAAACATCGATCTTTATCGTTCGAATGCGACCGAGTTCTTGATTGAAGGCAACACGCTCATTCCACCGTTCAACGCTGTCGATGGACTCGGGACGAACGCGGCGAAAGCGATTGTCGAGGCGCGTGCCGAAGGTCAGTTCTTGTCAAAAGAGGATCTCCGGAAACGGGCGAAATTGTCGAAGACGATTATCGAGACGCTCGATACGATGAAATGTCTCGAAGGCCTGCCTGACGAGAACCAACTTTCGTTCTTTGATTTTGGGGTGTAAGTTGCGAAAAAGCGGGAAAATATGATATATTGGTATCGAACAATGTTGGATACTACGACGGAAAGGAGTAGGGAACCCTACTCCTTTCTTGTATGTAAAAGCCAGAAGGAGGGATGAGAGTGTCCAAAATAACAGAAGTCGTCGAAACAATCGCGTTGCCGATTGTCGAGCAAGCGAACATGGAATTGGTCGATGTTGAATTCGTGAAAGAAGGGCCAGACTGGTTCTTGCGCGTCTATATCGATAAACCGGGGGGCGTCGATTTAGATGATTGCGTCAACATCAACGAGCAACTCTCGGAGAAATTAAACGCTACCGACCCAATCGAACAAGCCTATTATCTTGACGTCTCGAGTCCCGGTGCCGAACGACCACTTAAAAAGCCGACTGACTTTGAGCGGGCGATCGGGAAAAACGTCTACATTAAAACGTTTGCCCCGATTGAAGGTGCCAAAGAGTTCGAGGGTATTTTGACGGAGTACGACGGCGAGACCGCAGTTGTCGAAACGCGCATCAAGACTAGAAAAAAAGCGATATCGCTACCGGTTGATAAAATTGCACAAGCCCGCCTAGCGGTCACGTTTAGTTAAGGAGAGGTAAAGATGGGGCCACAATTACTCACAACAATCGAACAGATTGCACAAGAAAAAGGGATCGAGAAAGAAATCATCATCGACGCGCTTGAACAGGCGCTCATTTCGGCATATCGCCGAAACGTCGCCAACCCGAACGAGCACGTCAAAGTTGAGTTTGACCAAGTGACAGGTGACATTCGCGTGTTCGCGCTTCTCGAAGTCGTTGAACGCCTGACGCATCCGGACCAACAGCTTTCGCTTGAAGAAGCGCACGAGATCGACCCGAACTTTGAGTTAGGGGACTTCCATAAAGAAGAAGTGACACCGAGCGACTTCGGTCGTGTCGCAGCGATGACGGCCAAACAAGTCGTCACGCAAAAGATGCGTGAA
The DNA here is from genome assembly GCF_004337045.1 of Exiguobacterium sp. SH5S4. Taxonomy (NCBI): domain Bacteria; kingdom Bacillati; phylum Bacillota; class Bacilli; order Caryophanales; genus Exiguobacterium; species Exiguobacterium sp. SH5S4. The sequence goes on along the minus strand of NZ_SJUQ01000002.1, from coordinate 82,723 downwards.
GCCGAGCGCGAACGCATCTACAACCACTTCGTCGATAAAGAAGACGAGATCATGACAGGGATCGTCGAGCGGTTTGACCCGCGCAACTTGTACATCGGTTTAGAGAACAACATCGAGGCGGTGTTGACGCCGAATGAACAGATGCCGAACGAGTCGTATAAGATTCATGAACGCATCAAAGTATACGTGACGAAAGTTGACTCGACGACGAAAGGTTCTGGCGCGGCGATTCAAGTGTCGCGGACGCATCCTGGCCTACTTCGTCGTTTGTTCGAACTCGAAGTTCCAGAAATCGCGAGCGGGACGGTCGACGTCATGTCGGTGTCGCGTGAAGCGGGAGACCGTTCGAAAATCGCGGTCCACTCAGACATCGTCGATCCGGTCGGCGCATGTGTCGGTCCAAAAGGGCAACGTGTCCAGACGATCGTCGATGAATTGAACGGTGAGAAGATCGACATCGTCCGTTGGTCGAACGATCCAAAAGAGTTCGTTAAAAACGCACTCAGCCCGGCTCAAGTCGTTGACGTATATGTCAATGAACCGAACAAGTCGACGACAGTCGTCGTGCCGGACTATCAATTGTCGCTCGCGATCGGGAAGCGCGGTCAAAACGCGCGCCTCGCCGCCAAGTTGACAGGTTGGAAAATTGATATTAAGAGTGAGACGGATGCAGAGAGCATGAACTTGTTCGATACGTATGCCGAAAAAGTTGAATCAACGCCAGAAATTGTTCACAATGAAGTTGAACAGACTGACTCGGTTGATGTGACGCTCGAACCAACCGCGGTAAAAGAAGAGGAATGACCATGAAGCAAAAGAAACTTCCTTTGCGTAAATGTGTGATCACTCAAGAGATGTTACCAAAGAACGATTTGATTCGTGTCGTACGGACGCCGGAAGGCGACGTCGTCATCGACACGACCGGCAAACTGAACGGTCGTGGCGCGTATTTGTCAAGAGATGTCGATGTGATTCGTTTAGCAGAGAAAAAACGAACGCTTGATCATCATCTGAAAGTAAAGACGAGCGAGACACTTTATGAACAGCTAGAACAAGCTGTCACAGGTGCCGAATCATGAGTCAGTGGGAATCATTGTTAGGCCTCGCCTCACGTGCGAGGAAGGTAACGATGGGAGAAGAGTTTGTCTTGAAGGATGTACGGGCTGGCCGAGCCAAGCTCGTCATTCTTGCCGGAGACGCGGGAGCGTCGACGAGAAAACGGATTACCGACAAATGTACATCGTATGGTGTTCCATTAATCGAAGTGAGCGACCGACATACAATCGGAGCTGCTTTAGGTAAAGACATGCGAGTCGTCGTGTCTGTGACAGAATCCGGATTTGCGAACAAGCTTAAGCAACTTCTCTCTTAACTATTAACGGAGGTGGATGCTTTGGGAAAACGCGTCTATGAATTTGCAAAAGAACAGAATGTAACAAGTAAACAAGTCATTACTCAGCTCGAGAAGATGAACAAGTCAGTGAAAAATCACATGGCTGTATTGGATGATGAGTCGGTCAAGCAACTCGACCGTGTCTTCAACCCTGAGAAATATCGTTCGGCTGAGAAGCAAGAAAAACCTGCTGAGTCGAAGCCGGCTGAAGCGAAGCCTGCTGCGAAACAAGAAGCAGAGAAAAAAGAAGCACCGAAAGCCCGTCCACAAACTTCTAGCGCCCCGAGCAATCAAGCGGGCAACCGTGGTGGCAACCGTTTCGGCAACAACCGTAACGATAACCGCAACAAAAAGCGCGGCGGTAAATTTAAAGGGAAGCCTGCAAAAGCGGCAATCCCGTTAGAAGCGGATCCAAATTCGAAAACGAGCCAGCGTAAAGCATCTCGTTTAGCGCAAGAGTCTGAAATGGGCAACGTCATCAAGTACGAGGATGTCCTTAGCGTATCGGATCTCGCGGCGAAGATGGATAAAAAGCCAAACGAGATCATCATGAAATTGATGGGTCTTGGCGTCATGGCGACGATCAACCAAACACTCGATGACGAGACGATCGAATTGCTTGCGACTGAATTCGGTTTCGAAGTCGAAAAAGAAGTCATCATCGATGAGACGGACTTCGAAGAAGTGGAAATCGACTTCTCTGAGTACGACCTCATTGAGCGTCCTGCCGTCGTCACGATCATGGGTCACGTCGACCATGGTAAAACGACGTTGCTCGACTCGATCCGGAACACGAAAGTCGTCGCTGGCGAAGCTGGTGGAATCACGCAGCATATCGGTGCGTACCAAGTTGATATCAACGGTAAAAAAATCACATTCCTCGACACACCAGGTCACGCCGCCTTTACGACGATGCGTGCCCGTGGAGCTGAAGTGACGGATATCGCGATTATCGTTGTCGCAGCAGATGATGGTGTCATGCCACAGACAGAAGAAGCGATTTCTCACGCGAAGGCGGCAAACGTCCCAATCATCGTTGCCGTCAACAAAATGGACAAAGAAGGGGCTAACCCTGACCGCGTCAAACAAGAGTTGACTGAATTCGGACTCGTACCGGAAGAGTGGGGCGGCGAAACAATTTTCGTACCGATCTCTGCTTTGAAAGATGAGGGAATTGATGAGTTGCTCGAGATGATCTTGCTCGTTTCAGAAGTCGAAGAGTACAAGTCGACGCCTGAAATGCCAGCTCGCGGTTCGGTCATCGAAGCGAAGCTCGATAAAGGTCGCGGTCCTGTCGCCACGCTTCTCGTTCAACACGGGACACTTCGTATCGGTGACTCGATCGTCGTCGGCAGCACGTTCGGACGCGTCCGGGCCATGGTCAACGATATCGGTCGTCGTGTGAAAGAAGTTGGCCCATCGACGCCAATCGAAATTACAGGATTGAACGATGTCCCACAAGCTGGTGACCAGTTCATCGTCTTCGAAGACGAGAAAAAGGCACGTGCAATCGGAGAGAAACGTTACCAACGTTACCTCGAGTCGCAGCGCCGTGAATCGGCTAAAGTCAGTCTTGAAGACTTGTTCAGCCGGATTCAAGAAGGCGAAGTCAAAGACTTGAACGTCATCATCAAAGCAGACGTTCAAGGATCGGCTGAAGCGCTCGCTGGATCACTCCGCAAAATCGACGTCGCAGGCGTCAAGATCAACATCGTTCACCAAGGTGTCGGTGCGATCACAGAAGGTGATGTCATCCTCGCTTCAGCAGCGAACGCGATCATCATCGGATTCAACGTTCGTCCGGACGGTAACGCCCGATCAATGGCCGAACAAGAACACGTTGAAATGCGTCTGCACCGGATCATCTACAATGCGATCGATGAAATCGAAAGCGCGATGAAAGGGATGCTTGACCCTGAGTTCGTTGAAGAAGTGACAGGACAAGTCGAAGTCCGTGACGTCTTCAAAGTTTCAAAAGTCGGTACGATTGCCGGCTGTTACGTCACTGAAGGTAAAATCTCACGTGATGCCGGGGTACGCATCATCCGTAACGGGATCGTTGTGTACGAAGGTAAACTCGATACGCTCCGCCGCTTCAAAGACGATGTCAAAGAAGTTGCGACAGGCTACGAGTGTGGGATTAAAGTAGAGAAGTTCGACGACATCAAAGTGGAGGACGTCATCGAAGCGTTCATCATGAAAGAAGTCGAACGTAAATAAAGCGAGGAGTGAACACGTATGAATATTCGTGCCCAACGTGTTGCTGAACAGATGCGTAAAGAGATCACCGATATCCTCTTACGCGAAGTCAACGACCCACGTACAAAGAACGCGACCATCACGAGCGTAGACGTGACAGGAGATTTGCAACAAGCGACGGCCTATTACACGGTGCTCGGAGACGACGCCGACGTGAAGGCTGAGACGCAGGCAGGTCTTGATAAGGCGAGCGCCTTCATCCGCCGTGAAATCGGCAGCCGGATCCGTCTCCGTAAGACGCCGGAATTGTCGTTCGAATACGATTCTTCGGTCGCATATGGTAGCCATATCGATTCGTTGATCCGTGATTTGAATAAAGACTAATAAATTGAGGGGGGACTCGTGTCTCCCCTTTTTTGATATGGAGGAATGAACGTGGAACCGACAGGGATTTTAATACTAGATAAAGACAGCGGGATGACGAGCCACGATTGCGTCTTCAAGCTGCGTAAACTGTTTCAAACGAAAAAAGTTGGCCATACGGGCACGCTCGATCCGGAAGTGACCGGTGTGTTGCCGATCTGTTTCGGCCGCGCGACGAAGCTGTCCCGGTTTTTGACCGATGAGGGCAAGCGCTACGTCGCCGAAGTCACGATCGGGACGGCAACGATGACGGAAGACGCACACGGCGAAGTCGTCGCGCAAACTGATGTCGCGCCGGATGCGTTCACGGGTGAAGCTATCGACCGCGTTCTCGGCACGTTGACCGGAAGCATCGAGCAGGTGCCACCGTACTTCTCGGCCGTCAAAGTGAACGGGAAGAAGCTATACGAATACGCCCGCAAAGGACAGACGGTTGAACGGCCGCGCCGCATCGTCGAGATTCACCGGTTAGAACGGACGAACGAACCTGTCTTCGAGGACGGCGTCTGCCGGTTTCGCATTGATGTCGAGTGCGGAAAAGGCACGTTTATTCGGACACTTGCCGTCCAAATCGGGGAAGGACTCGGTTATCCGGCCCATATGAGCGATCTGCGTCGGACGCGGTCAGGCACGTTCGATGAAAGGGACGCCGTGACGCTCGCGGAGCTTACGGCGTTAGAGACGGTCGAAGCACGCGCTGAACGGCTCATCCCGCTCGAGGACGTGATCAAACGTTGGCCAGCCATCACCATTCCGGCCAATCGGGAACGGTATATTCGGAACGGTGGGCGCTTAAACGACGTCTCACTCGAATTTGAACTGTTTACTGTCTATAATGAAGAAGGAATTCCGCTCGCCCTCTATAGACGGCTTGACGGAACGACAGACGCAACAGTCGAGGTCATGTTGACAATCGACTAAGGGGGAATTTGAAGTATGGAAACGATACATCTCACACATCCCGAGACGCCAGAGTTTGTCCCTTCGGTCATCGTACTCGGATTCTTCGACGGCGTTCACATCGGACATCAAGCTGTGATCGAGCACGCCAAACAGCGCGCGGAGCAGCTTGACGTGCCCGTGACCGTCGTCACGTTCGATCCGCACCCGAAACAAGTGCTGTCGAACAATGCGGATGCTGTCCGTTACATCACGCCACTCAAACGGAAATTACAGCGAATCGCCGCGCTCGGTGTCGAACGTTGTCTCGTCTTGACGTTCACAAAACAGTTGGCATCACTGTCGCCGCAACAGTTCGTCGACGATTATTTGATCGGCGCGGGCGCCGTGCACGTGACGGCCGGATTTGACTATTCGTACGGGAAGTTCGGGGAAGGGACGATGGAGACGATGCCCTACCACGCCCGAGGACGCTTCACAACGTCCGTCGTCGCCGAACAGACGAGTGACGGTGACAAAGTCTCTTCGACCCGGATCCGCAAACTTCTTGGCGCAGGCAGTGTCGACCTGGCGAGTGAGCTGTTAGGGGCGCCTTACGTCATCTGTGGCGAAGTCATCCATGGTGACGCCAGAGGGCGGACGATTGGCTATCCGACCGCGAACATGGTGATGGATGCGTCTTATGTCATGCCACGGCTCGGCGTTTATGCGACCCGCGTCCGCCTAGAAGACGGCCGGACGTTTGATGCGATGACGAACGTTGGTCGACGGCCGACGTTTTATGACACCGGAGACGTCTCAATTGAAAGTCATTTATTTGATTTTTCGGAGGACTTGTACGGACAATTGCTCGAAATCGAATGGGTTCACTATTTGCGCGATGAACGGGCGTTCGACGGACTCGATTCGCTGATCGCGCAGTTGAAACGAGATGAGACGGCGGCTCGGGCAATCCTATCTTGACTTTGGAGCAGGGGTCATGTATTCTAGTTTGGTACGCAAAGTACACCGCTTCGCTTGGCTGGACGATTCACCAACGACGGCTCGGCAACGCGGCAATTTTCTATTAAATGGAGGTGGAGAGGCAATGGCACTCTCAAAAGAACGTAAAAACGAAATCATCGCGGAATACGCGACAAAACAAGGTGACACTGGTTCACCGGAAGTTCAAGTTGCTGTTTTGACTGAACAAATCAACACTTTGAACGATCATCTTCGCACACATAAGAAAGACCACCACTCACGTCGCGGTCTTTTGAAAATGGTTGGACGTCGCCGTAACTTGCTCACGTACCTTCGTAACAAGGACGTAACACGTTACCGTGAATTGATTCAACGCCTTGGTCTCCGTCGTTAATCCGAACGGACCAAATGACGGACTGGGACACTCGTTCCTAGTCCGTTTCTTCTTTTTTTGGAGGAAAATCATTAGACAAACATATGAATGAGTTACATAATAAACTAGATAAGGTTTGAGAGGAGAATGTACATGTTAGGTACGAAACAAGTTTTTTCTACAGAATGGGGCGGTCGTCCGCTGTCTGTAGAAGTAGGTCAACTCGCGAAGCAAGCGAACGGTTCTGCACTCGTCCGGTACGGAGACACGGTCGTGCTCGCCGCGGTCACAGCTTCAAAAGGACCAAAGGATTTAGATTTCTTCCCGCTTACGGTCAACTATGAAGAAAAATTATACTCGGTCGGTAAAATCCCAGGAGGTTTCCTTCGTCGGGAAGGTCGTCCTGGTGAGAATGCGATTTTAACGTCACGTCTCATCGACCGTCCAATCCGTCCATTATTCCCAGACGGATTCCGTCACGACATCCAAGTCATGATTTACGTCATGTCGAACGATCCGGACTGCTCGGCTGAGATGGCCGGTATGCTCGGAACGTCAATCGCCTTGTCGATCTCGGACATCCCGTTTGACGGACCGATCGCTGGAGCGACGGTCGGACGTGTGGACGGACAGTTCGTCGTCAACCCGACGGTCGCACAACTCGAGAAGACAGAGCTTGAACTTCAAGTCGCCGGAACGGCAACTGCGATCAACATGGTCGAAGCAGGCGCGAACGAAGTACCGGAAGACGTCATGCTCGAGTCGATCTTGTTCGGTCACGAAGAAATCAAAAAGCTTGTCGCGTTCCAAATGGAAATCGTCGAAGCGGTCGGGAAACCGAAGTTTGAATACACGGTCTCTAAATTTGACGACGCGTTATCACAAGAACTTGAAGCGGCTCGTCCAGAAATTAACGCTGCCGTCCAAGTTGAAGAGAAACATGCGCGTGACGAAGCAATTAACGAAGTCATCGCGAAGTATGTCGTGTCATATGAAGAGCGTCTCGCTGACGAGCCGGCCAAGTTGAAAGAAGTATCTGGTATTTTGAACAAGTTCGTCAAAGACGAGGTCCGCCGTTTAATCACGGTCGATAAAGTACGTCCAGACGGCCGTCGCCCGGAAGTCATCCGTCCACTCGCGTCAGAAGTCGGCGTGCTGCCGCGTGCGCACGGTGTCGGTTTGTTCACACGGGGGCAGACGCAAGTCATGTCGATCGCGACACTCGGTGTCATCGGTGACGCTCAAATCATCGACGGCATCGGTCTAGAAGATAACAAACGTTTCATGCACCATTATAACTTCCCGCCGTTCTCGGTCGGTGAAGCTCGTCCGGTTCGCGCGCCAGGTCGCCGCGAGATCGGTCACGGTGCGCTCGGTGAACGTGCGCTTCTTCCGGTCATCCCGAAAGAAGCAGACTTCCCGTATACGATCCGTCTCGTCTCAGAAGTGCTCGAGTCGAACGGTTCGAGTTCACAGGCTTCAATCTGTGGCTCGACACTCGCCCTCATGGACGCCGGAGTTCCAATCAAGGCACCGGTCGCGGGAATCGCGATGGGTCTCATCATGGAAGGCGAACACTATACAGTACTCACTGACATTCAAGGTCTCGAAGACCATCTCGGCGACATGGACTTCAAAGTCGCTGGAACGAAAGACGGGATCACGGCGTTGCAGATGGACATTAAAATCGCCGGCATCACGCGTGAGATTTTAGAAGAAGCGCTCGAACAAGCTCGTTCAGGCCGCCTCCACATTCTCAACCATATGCTCGAAACGCTTGACTCATCGCGTCCACAGTTGTCGAAGTATGCTCCGAAGATCGTCACGATGAAAATCAATCCAGATAAGATTCGCGACGTCATCGGGCCTGGTGGTAAGATGATCAACAGCATCATCGACCAAACCGGTGTCAAGGTTGATATCGAGCAAGATGGTACGGTGTTCATCGCCTCGACCGATCAAGATGGCATCGATATGGCGATGGCACTCATCGGTGACATCGTCCGTGAAGTCGAAGTCGGCGAAGTGTTCGACGCGACAGTCCGTCGGATCGAGAAGTTCGGCGCGTTCGTCGAGTTGTTCAAAGGCAAAGACGCACTCGTCCACGTCTCTGAGTTCAGCCTCGACCGCGTCGCCAACGTGGAAGACGTCGTCAAGCTCGGTGACACGATCAAAGTCAAAGTCACAGAAATTGACGACAAAGGTCGCGTCAACGCCTCGCACAAAACGTTGATCGTCGAAGGGCTTTCTCCGGAAGAGCGAGAAGCGTATGAAGCGAAACGTAAAGCACAACGCGAGAGCCGTCCGCCACGTGACAGCCGCCCTCCGCGTCGTGACGGAGACCGTCGTCCGTCAAGACCAACAAACTAATTATTTTGGCCATCGTCTGGTGCGATGGCCTTTTTCATAGGAGTGATAAAATGGAATGGATTACCTTAAAGAATGGCGTCCGCATCGTGGTCGAACCAATGGCAGACGTCCGCAGTACATCGACCGGTGTATTCATCAAAGCCGGGACACGGACCGAAGAAGACAATGAGATCGGGATCAGCCACTTGATCGAACATATGTTGTTCAAAGGCACAACAACAAAAACGGCGAAAGAAATCGCTTCGTTTTTTGATGAACTTGGCGGCAGTGTGAACGCCTTCACTTCAAAAGACCATACATGCTACTACGTCAAGACGCTCGATGAACATGCTGTCATCGCCTTCGACGCACTGGCCGACATGTTGTTCCATTCAGTCTTTGATGAGACTGAGCTTGAAAAAGAGAAGCGGGTCGTGTTAGAAGAGATTAAAATGTACGAAGACACACCGGAAGACCTCGTGCATGAGTTGCTCGCCTATGCCGTCTACCGTGAAGACATATTAGCGAAGCCGATCCTCGGGACGGAAGCGAGCGTGCTCAGCTTCTCTCGCAATCAATTGTTGCGGTATGTCGAATCGATGTATACAGGCAACCGTGTCGTCGTCTCGATCGCCGGTCATGTGACCGACGAGCTGGTCGAAGCGGTCACGTCGAGGTTTGCGGAACTCCCATCAGGGGAATCACCGAAAGAATCGACAATTCCGGTTCTATACAGTGATGTGTTGAAAAAGCATAAAGAGACGGAGCAGGCGCACCTCTGTTGGAATTTTGAGGCGATTTCGGCAACGAACGACCGGCTCCCACACCTCGCGCTGGCAAACAACGCGATCGGTGCGACGATGTCGTCACGGCTGTTTCAATCGATTCGTGAAGAACAAGGGTTAGCTTACTCGATTTATTCGTACTATACGACGTTCGTTGACCATGGCACGTTCACGATTTATATCGGGACGTCACCGGAAACGCTCACTCAAGTCGAGACGATCATGGAGCGTGAACTTGAAGCGCTCAAGGCGCAGGGGTTAACCGAAGAAGAAGTCGCTAAAGGCAAACGCCAGTTGAAAGGTTCGCTCGTCCTCGGCAACGAAAGTACGAGCGCCCGAATGAACCGGAACGGGCGTAACCTCGTCTTACTTGACGAAGTCGAGGATTTGGACGAAGTGCTCAATAAAATCGACCGCATCGAAACCGATGAAGTCAACGCCTTGATTCGGGAGCTGCTTGGGCACGTCCCAGCAAAATCATATGTTCTTCCGTCCGAAGACTGACTTGAAACCAGATTGTAAGTTCTCTACACTGATTAAGAGGTATTCTTTACATTGGACAGGATACAGGTGAAAGAAGGGAAAGACTTGAACTTAACGGATTTAGTAACCAAGATACAATTGATTAATCAACCAACTATAGAGGGCATCAACGTGACCCATGTCACGACCGATTCACGGGAAGTCGTACCCGGAACGCTGTTTGTCGCGATTAAAGGCTACACCGTCGACGGCCACGACTATGCGGACTTAGCGGTGAGTAAAGGAGCGGTCGCGGTCGTCAGTGAGCGTCCGCTCGACATCAGCGTCCCAAACCTGCTCGTGCGCGATAGTTCGCGTACGGTCGGCTTATTAGCGTCGGCATTTTATAACTATCCGTCTGAACAGATGCGTCTGTTCGGCATCACGGGGACGAACGGAAAAACGACGACGACGACGATTTTACGTGACGTTTTATCAAAGCTTGGACATAGCACCGGATTGATCGGTACGGTCGAGGTCCGGATTAACGATACGGTCGTCCCGAGCAAGAACACGACGCCGCAAAGTTCTGAGCTTCAGCAGCTACTCGCTCGCATGCGCGGTGAAGGGGTGACCGATGTGATGATGGAAGTGTCATCACACGGACTTGAACTAGGTCGTGTCATCGGAACGGACTTCGACATCGTCGGTTTCACGAACTTGACGCACGACCATCTCGATTTTCACGGGACGTTTGAAAACTATGCGCGGGCCAAAGGTTTGCTGTTCGCCCAACTCGGACAGATGGCGTCGCGCGACAAAGTTGCCGTCTTGAATGCGGACGATCCGTACAGCAAGCTTTACGAGACGATGACGGGTGCTCGTGTCATCACGTACGCCATCGACGAAATGGCGGACGTGACAGCGTCAGACATCGTTCAGACACTGTCAGACACGAGTTTCCGTCTCAACTATCAGGGAGCGAGTCTGCCGGTGACGGTCCAGTTCATCGGACGTTTCAACGTATACAACCTGTTGCTCGCGACGGGTTGCCTGCTCGCGGCTGGGTACAGCTTACCTGAGATCATCCAAGCGCTCGAATCGATTCATCCGGCCAAAGGACGGATGCAACGACTCGACGTGCCTGGGTATAACGTCTATGCGGACTATGCCCATACACCGGACGGGATTGAGCAATGCTTGAAGTCGCTTGTCGGTGTCCCTAAAGAGAACATCGTCTTCTTGATTGGGACGGGCGGGAATCGCGATGTGACGAAACGTCCGACAATGGGCGAGATGGCCTCAAAATATGCCGGTACCGTCATCATCACGACGGATGATCCACGTTTTGAGGCGTATGATTCGATCACGAGCGGCATTGCCGCCGGGATGACCCATGACAACTTTGTTGAAATCGGCGACCGCGAAGAAGCGGTGTCTTACGCCGCGCGTCTAGCCAAAGCGGATAATATCGTCGTGTTGGCCGGTAAAGGACATGAGAAGTACCAAATCATCGGTAACGAGAAAATCCCGCTCGATGAGGAAGCGATCGTCCGGGCGACAATTTTAAATACGGAGGAATCTTGATTTATGGCAGTACAACCGATTACCTTGACAGAGACAGAGCATGACGATTTCGTCAAAGCACACGACCGCGGCGACTTGCTCCAACTTTCGAGTTGGGCAGACGTCAAAAAACAAAACGGTTGGTCCGCTGAGCGGATTGCCGTCGCTACAAATAGTGAGACGACAGGAGTGGCGCTTCTTTTATTCAAACAAGTGCCAAAGCTACCGTTCACGCTTTGTTACGCACCGCGCGGTTTCGTCGTCGATTACGATGACGTGGCATCATTGCGTGCCTTGACCGAGGAAGCGAAACGCGTCGCCAAACTGAAAAAGGCGATCGTCATCAAAATCGATCCGAACATCGACCGGGACGAAGTACCGGGCTTACTTACGGAAATGTCTAGCCTCGGTTTTACACATAAAGGGTACGGCGGCGGCTTTGACTATGCCCAACCCCGTTTCACGATGGAGACGGACCTCCGTCCGAGCGAGAAAGATATTTTCGCCAAGTTCCATCATAAGTTTCGCTATAACGTCCGTCTTGCCGAGCGTAAAGGGATTGTCTGTACCGAAGTCGGTCGGGACGGCTTGAAAACGTTCGCCGAACTGATGAAAGTCACGGGTGAGCGTGACGGCTTCGCCATTCGCGGGCTCGATTACTTCGAGAACTTGTACGATTGCCTGCAGCCGAATGACGCTCGTTTGTTTTTGACGAAACTTGAACCGAAACTCGCGCTCGATCAACAAATGGCGACGCTCGACAAGGCAAAACGGGACCTTGACAAGATCGAACGGTCTTTGGAAAAAGAAACGGTCGAGAAAAAACGGATCAGTTTGTCGAATCGTCAGAAACAGACGCGCGATCAACTCGTGAAAGCTGAAGCGGCCTTGCCGGAACTCGAACAGCTTCATGCCAGCTATCCGGACGGTCTCGTGTTATCGGGCGGCTTGTTGACGCTCGCCGGCCGCCGCTCGTATTACTTATACGGTGCTTCCTCGAACGAGTTTCGGGAGTTCATGCCGAACCACTTGATGCAATGGACGATGATGCAATCTGCCAAGGCAAGCGGTGCCGAGCGCTATGATTTCGGTGGTGTATCGGGCAGCACGGAGCCGGACGATGAATATGCGGGCCTGTATGCGTTTAAATCGGGCTGGGGCAGCGATCAAATCGAGAAAGTCGGCGAGTTCGACCTCGTCTTGAACCGGCCGCTCTACTTTGCCCTCGAGACAGGGTTACCGCTCGTCAAAGGACTCCGTAAACGGTTAAGAAGATGAAATGGTCAGGCGTTTTGACGTTTGCGATGACGGCGTTTTTGATTGGGATCTTCTTGGCGTATACGTTCTCGCGGCCCGGGCCAATGCCTTGGGTCGATGAACCGACGTTCGAAGCCGGGATGTGCGAACGGAGCCCGCGCTCGGAACAAACGATTGTCGACCGTAGTGACAAGGCGTTTGCCAACTTGCATCCTCATGTGCGAGATCGTGGCGAATCGTTCGTAAGACTGGCGTATTCATGTCTCGGGCTTGAGGTCCGCTTGACGTCAGGCTATCGTTCGGCCGATGAGCAGAATGCGCTCTACGCGCAAGGACGCTCAAAACCAGGGCAAGTCGTGACGAACGCCAAGGCGGGACAAAGTTATCATAACTATGGACTCGCGGTCGATTTTGTCATCATCCACGATAACCGGGCCGACTACGATTTGAGCGCAGATCACAATAAGTCGGGGGAACCCGACTGGCAAGAACTCGGTGAACTCGGAAAGGCACTCGGCTTCGAATGGGGTGGGGATTGGAGAAGTTTTCCGGACTATCCACACTTGCAGATGGACTTCGGCTTATCGGTTCGACAGCTCGCAGCCGGCAAGCGGCCGGACACTAAAGCGACGATGCCGCTCGCTGATGTGATGAAACCTCTAGTCGATTGAACGGAAATGGTGGCATATAAGCGTTTTTTCCGATACAATATTCAGTAGCGATAAGTGAACGAAACAGAATATGAATCATCTAGGAGGTTTTTGTTAGTGTCAAAGAAGAAGACAGAGAACGTTAGCGTCTTTGCGCTTGGTGGCGTAGGCGAAATCGGGAAGAACATGTACGTCGTGGAACTAGACGACGACATCTTCGTCATCGATGCCGGCCTTATGTTTCCAGGCGATGAGATGCTCGGGATTGATATCGTCATCCCGGACATTACGTATTTAAAAGAAAACAAAGATCGGGTACGCGCTATTTTCATCACCCATGGTCACGAAGACCATATCGGTGGACTCAGCTACGTACTCCGTGACTTGAAGCATGTCCCGGTCTACGGGACGAAATTGACGCTCGGTTTAATCGAGCTCAAGTTAAAAGAGGCAGGCTTATTGAAAGAAGTCGACCTTAGATTGATTGACGCTAAAACGAAATTGACTATCGCTGATCATTTCATCACTTTCTTCCGCGTCAACCATTCAATCCCTGACTGTGTCGGTGTCTGCATTCAAACGTCACAAGGCGCGATCGTTCATACCGGCGACTTTAAATTCGACTACACGCCGGTCGATGGGAAGCAGTCTGACTTTAACAAGTTAGCAGCCATCGGTCAGCGCGGTGTGCTCTGTTTATTGTCAGATTCAACAAACGCGGAACGACCAGGCCAAACAGGGTCTGAATCGTTAGTCGGTGCTGAATTAAACGATGTGATCTATCAAGCCGAGGGGCGTGTGATCGTCGCGTCGTTCGCTTCGAACGTCCATCGTTTGCAACAAGTATTTGCTGCAGCCGAGGCGAACGACCGTAAAGTCGCAGTCGTCGGACGCAGCATGGTCAACATCGTCGAAGTCGCACAACGTCTGAACTACCTTCGTTTCAAGCCGAAGACGCTCGTCGAGCTCTCGCAAGTGAACCGTTTGCCGGACGATAAAGTCGTCATCTTGACGACCGGTTCACAAGGTGAGCCGATGGCGGCTTTGACGCGCATGGCGCGTAACGCCCACAAACAAGTGAATATTCGCTTGAATGATACCGTGGTGATCGCGGCGACGCCAATTCCGGGTAACGAAAAATCGGTCTCGAAAACGATCGATCTCTTATTCCGTTCTGGTGCGAACGTCATCTATAACCAGCGTAAAGTGCACGTATCCGGTCACGGTTCGGCTGAAGAGCTCAAGCTCATGCTCAACCTCGTCAAGCCGAAATACTTCCTCCCGATTCACGGGGAGTACCGGATGCAGATGGCCCACTCGAAACTCGCCCAACAGGTCGGGATCAATTCAAGTAACATCTTTATCGTCGAGAAAGGTGACGTCGTCGAGTTCACGGGCCGCAAAGCCCGGATGAGCCGTAAAGTTCCTGCCGGCAACGTCTTGATCGATGGAATCGGTGTCGGGGACGTCGGGAATATCGTTCTCCGCGACCGTCGCCTCTTGTCGCAAGACGGTGTCGTCCTCTGTGTCGTCACGTTGAACCGTAAACAGAAGAAGTTGATTTCAGGCCCTGAACTCATCTCGCGTGGATTTGTCTATATGCGCGAATCAGAAGTGATGATCTCAGAAGCGAACCGGATTGTCACGAAACAGATTGAGAAGAGTCTCGAAGCTGGAAGTGATTGGACCGAATTGAAATCAAATATCCGCGAGCGGCTCAGCGTCTTCTTGTTTGAACAGACGAAACGTCGTCCGATGATCTTGCCGATCATCATGGAAATTTAAAGAATTGAGATCGAGGCAAAAGTCATCTGACTTTTGCCTCTTTTTTTAGGAGGAATAGAAGTTGGCACAAAAAACGAGAAAGACCCCGGTGAAGCGTAAGCCGCGACCGACGACGAGGAATCGTAAGCGGAAACAGCCAATCCCACTTCGTACATATGGTTGGGCCGGCTTTATCTTGTCGATGATCGCGTTCATCTTTTCGCTGTTCGAGTTCGGCTGGGTCGGGACTCAGACAGCGACGTTTGCGACGACGCTGTTTGGGGGCTGGGGTGCACTCACATATTTGATCGTCGCATTCATTTTGCTCGTATTCTTGAACGATTTCCGTCCGATCCAACGAGCCGGCATCTTCCTGCTGTTCGTGTCCTTCCTATTGTTCGGGGACATGGTGTGGGGAACGGAACGGGGAGTGGTGAACGGGGCGCTCTACGGATTGAACCAATACTTGCTATCGGACTTCGGGATTATCTTCCTTGGCATCATCAGCCTCGTCGTCGGTGTCTCGCTTCTGTCTCCGGCGATTTGGCGGACGATCGGGAACCGGTTGCTCGAAAGTTTCGTTGCGGTTAAACAAGAATGGCGTGACCGGGAACGTACACCCGCCAAACCGAAACCGACTGAGAAGAAGCGGGTCGACGCACGCGCGTCCGAGTCAACAGCCAAGCCTCAAGAAGTGGAGGCCGAGGCGGACGCCATCGTCATGCATGATATCCCGATTGTCGGGTTTAGTGAGACCGTCGACGCCGAGAAGCGTCAGAAAGCGTCTGACGAGACCGTGAAGAGCGAGGTCGTATCAGATATCCCGACCGAGGACATGATGATGACAGCGGCTCAGGACGTGTCTGCGACATACGAATTGCCGAAGTTCACGA
This sequence comes from Exiguobacterium sp. SH5S4, assembly GCF_004337045.1. Classification (NCBI taxonomy): domain Bacteria; kingdom Bacillati; phylum Bacillota; class Bacilli; order Caryophanales; genus Exiguobacterium; species Exiguobacterium sp. SH5S4. The sequence continues at coordinate 66,746 of NZ_SJUQ01000002.1, read as the reverse complement.
TTTTAAGTGAACCGGTCGTGACCGACTTGTCAGGGGAGAACGCACGATTGAAGGCGAACGCGACGAAACTCGTCCAAACGCTCAAGTCGTTCGGCGTCGGGGTGAAAGTGCTCAAAATCCATCTCGGTCCGACTGTCACGAAGTACGAGCTGCAACCGGACATCGGCGTCAAAGTGAGCCGGATCACTTCATTGAGTGATGATCTCGCACTCGCACTTGCCGCCAAAGACATTCGCATCGAAGCACCGATCCCAGGGAAGGCGGCCATCGGCATCGAAGTCCCGAACCAAGAAGTCGCGCCGGTCTGTCTGCGTGAAGTGTTAGAAGCGGAGCCTGTCAAACGCGATGAGGCACCGCTCCTCGTCGCGCTCGGTCGCAGTATTAGCGGTGAGACGGTCACGATCGCGTTGAACAAGATGCCTCATCTACTCGTCGCAGGGTCGACCGGCTCCGGGAAGTCGGTCTGTATCAATGGGATGATCGTGTCTATTTTGATGCGGACGCGGCCAGATCAAGTCCGCCTCATGATGATCGACCCGAAGATGGTCGAGTTGAACGTCTATAACGGCGTCCCACATTTATTGACGCCGGTCGTGACGGATCCGAAAAAAGCGGCTCAAGCGCTCAAGCAAGTCGTTGCCGAGATGGAGCGCCGCTACGAGCTGTTTAGCCGCTACGGTGTCCGTAACATCGAGGGCTACAACGACCTCGTCGACAAGTCAGAGGACGAAGACGCTAAACGGCTCCCGTTCATCGTCGTCATCGTGGACGAGTTGGCCGACTTGATGATGGTCGCCTCAAACGATGTCGAGGACGCGATTATGCGGCTCGCCCAGATGGCGCGAGCGGCCGGTATCCATATGGTACTGGCGACGCAACGTCCATCCGTCGACGTCATCACGGGTGTCATTAAAGCGAACATCCCGTCCCGGATCGCGTTCGCGGTCTCGTCAGCGACCGATTCAAGAACGATCCTCGACGGCGGGGGAGCTGAGAAGCTGCTCGGTCGAGGTGATATGCTCATGCTCGCGAACGGAATGAACAAGCCGGTACGCGTCCAAGGGGCGTTCGTCTCTGATCAGGAAGTCGAGACGGTCGTCAACCATGTCATCGCCCAGCAGCGGGCCCAGTACGTCGAGGCGATGATGCCAAAAGAAGAAGAAGTGACGACGATCGACTCGGACGACTCGTTGTTCGAAGAAGTCGTCCAATTCATCTTGACGCAAGAAACGGCGTCGACTTCGATGATTCAACGAAGATTCCGAATCGGTTATAATCGGGCGGCCCGCTTGATTGATTCGCTCGAACAAGCAGGGTACGTCGGTCCTTCGGAAGGATCGAAGCCACGGAAAGTACTCGTTAACCAACAAGATGCATAATACTAAAAACGAACTATAAGAACGAATGCGTTCGAAATAGTTCGTTTTTTGTTTGTTTTTAAAAGTATCGTCAATTCAGTTACCTCGCGTCGGATAAACATGTACAGTAGAAGTTATATAGCACATCTGGACTATATGACCTATTGAGACATACTACTGAAAACGTTGAAACGCTTTCATTTTTTAATACCGTTTTCATTTTACGATTTCTTTTCAAAAACTCGTAGAACAGGTAATATAGACTAAGTGGTATACATAATCCCTTGGCTTTAAAACATTTCCTTGATTCCGAACAAAAAAGTATTGCGTTCTTTTTGCGGAATCCCTATACTTAGAATTGGCAAGGACATTCATACGTCAGATGTCTGAGCACTGGTAAGAAATAGGTAAAGGTGGTGAGGCCCATGTCGATCAAGCTCGATCATCGCTTGCTCTATCTTCGCGTGATTGAGAAAATCAAGCAGGATATCGACGATGGTGTCTATCGTGAAGGAGAGAAACTTCCTTCAGAATTCGAGTTGTCGAAGCAACTAGGAGTCAGTCGAGCGACGCTCCGAGAAGCGCTTCGCATTCTCGAAGACGAGAAATTTGTCGTGCGGAAACATGGTGTCGGGACATTCATCAGTTCAAAACCCCCATTCACTTCTGGGATCGAGGAACTGTTCAGTGTGACGGACATGATTATGCGCGCCAAGATGACACCAGGAACAAAAGTATTGGTGGCCGAAAAAGTGTTAGCGACAGAGAGAGAAGCTGAGCGTCTGAAAATTGAACCGAACTCACCGATTTATCGGATTGTCCGGATTCGTTACGCAGATGAAACACCGGTCGTATACTGCGTGGATAAAATTCCAGCCCATCTCGTTTCTAATCCTGAAGCATTGACAGAAGGAAAGTCGTTATTCGATGCGCTTGAAAAAGAGGTAGGACGTCGGGTCGCATACGCGATCACGCACATCGAACCGAGTGTCAGTTCAGAGATCTCGACCCAACTTCAAACGGACCAACCGTTACTCGCTTTAAAACAACTGCATTACGATGAGAGCGATTTACCGTTGCTCGATTCGGCAAACTTTTTCCGAGCGGACCGCTTCGACTTCCACGTCGTTCGCAAACGCGTCTAAGCAAGTTCTTGTAAGGCGGAAATGGTTATTTTTGGGGAATGGCGTGAAAGCGCTTTCTTATACCGGTGTAAAGACGACTGATGACATGACAACCTTAATTGTTATGATCCGAAAGGGGAAACACGACGATGATGAACAAGAAAAAAACGATTCTTTCAGCTTTAGCAGCAGGTCTCACGCTCTCAACAGTACTCGCAGCATGCGGTGGGGATGACAACGAGGGTACTACTTCAAACGGCGAAGGCGGCGAAGGCAGCGACTTCAAAGTCGCGATGGTAACCGATACTGGCGGCGTTGACGACAAATCGTTCAACCAATCAGCTTGGGAAGGTCTTCAAAAGTTCGGAGCGGACAACAACTTGACTGAAAACGAAGGCTACAAATATCTTCAATCTTCGAAACAAGCGGACTATCAGCCAAACTTGCAGCAATTGGCACGCGATAACTTCAACTTGATCTACGGTATCGGTTTCTTGATGGGTGAAGACATCAAGAAAGTGGCCGAGCAGTTCCCGGACAACAACTTTGCGCTCGTCGACATGGTCGTTGACGCACCGAACGTCGCGTCAATCACGTTTAAAGAACAAGAAGGTTCGTTCCTCGTCGGTGTCGTCGCAGGTCTCACAACGACAACGGACAAAGTCGGCTTCATCGGCGGCGTCGAGTCAGACTTGATCAAGAAGTTCGAGAACGGATATAAAGCGGGTGTCATGGCCGTCAACCCAGACGCGACAATTGACGTCAAGTACGCTGAAGACTTCAACTCAGCTGAAAAAGGAACGGCAATCTCTTCAGGTATGTATGGAGCAGGCTCTGACATCATCTATCACGCAGCAGGCGGAACGGGTGTCGGTGTCTTCACAGAAGCGAAAAACCGTAAGAAGAACGGTGAAAAAGTATGGGTCATCGGAGTTGACCGTGACCAGTACGAAGAAGGACTTCCTGAAGATGTAACCCTTACTTCAATGGTCAAACGTGTTGATACGGCGACTTACGAAGTATCGAAACAGACGATGGATGGAAACTTCCCAGGTGGCGAGATCATCGAATTTGGTTTGAAAGATGACGGCGTCGGTATCGCTGAAACATCTGACAAGCATGTATCTGCTGAGATTCTTGACAAAGTAGAAGAGTACCGTCAACAGTTGATCGACGGAGAACTCACGGCGCCAGCGACTGACGCTGAGTTCGAAGAGTTCATGAAGACAGTAAAATAATTCATTGAGTTAGGGGGGACCCATGCGGTCTCCCTTTACTTAAAGTTAGGGGTGGACTTTCTTGGAATATGTAATTGAAATGCTCAATATTCGCAAAGAGTTCGGAACGTTCGTAGCCAACGACAACATCACCCTCCAACTTCGCAAAGGCGAGATTCATGCGCTGCTCGGCGAGAACGGTGCCGGGAAATCAACGCTTATGAACGTCTTGTTCGGTCTCTACCAACCAGAAGGTGGAGAGATTCGAGTGCGCGGGGAGAAAGTGAATATTGAAAATCCGAACATCGCCAACGAACTTGGAATCGGCATGGTACACCAACACTTCATGCTCGTCGAGAAGTTCACGGTGACCGAGAACATCATCCTCGGGTCTGAACCGAGAAGTGGATTGACAGTCGACCGGGCGACGGCTCGTAAAAAAGTAATGGACATCTCGGAGCAATACGGTCTTCGCATCGATCCTGATGCCAAAATCGAAGATATTTCGGTCGGGATGCAACAGCGTGTCGAAATTTTGAAAACGCTCTACCGCGGGGCTGAAATCTTGATTTTTGATGAGCCAACCGCTGTTTTGACGCCGCAAGAAATCCAAGAACTCATTCAAATCATGAAGCGTCTCATTGAAGAAGGCAAATCGATCATCTTGATCACGCATAAATTAAAAGAAATCATGCAAGTCGCCGACCGTTGTACGGTCATTCGTCGCGGACGCTATATCGGTACCGTCGAAGTCGACGAGACCGTGAATGAAGATAGCTTAGCCGAGATGATGGTCGGGCGTGAAGTAAACTTTGATGCGGAATATTCCAAGGCAGATCCACAGCAAGTCGTGCTCGACGTTCAACAGCTCGTCGTCAAAGACAGCCGCGGACTGAAAGTCGTCGAAGGCTTGGATTTACAAATTCGTTCTGGGGAGATTCTCGGTATCGCCGGGATTGACGGGAACGGTCAGACTGAATTAATTGAAGCGCTTTCAGGTCTGAAAAAGCCTGAAGCAGGTAAAATCTTATTGAACGGGAAAGACGTGACCGGCTTCACGCCGCGTAAAGTGACAGAGTCCGGTGTCGGGCACATCCCGCAAGACCGTCACAAGCACGGACTCGTCCTCGACTACTCGATCCGTGACAATATGGTGCTCCAAACGTACTATAAAGAGCCGTTCTCAAAGCGTGGCTTGATGAACTATAAAGCCGTCGCTGAGAAAGCGAAAGCGTTGATTGAGAAGTTTGACGTCCGAACTCCATCAATCGACGTGCCGGCCCGCGCGTTATCTGGCGGTAACCAACAAAAAGCGATCATCGCCCGAGAGGTCGACCGGTCACCAGACTTGTTGATCGCCGCGCAACCGACGCGGGGGCTCGATGTCGGTGCCATCGAATTCATTCACGAGCAACTCATTAAAGAACGGGAGAAAGGACGCGCCGTCCTGCTCATCTCGTTCGAGCTTGAAGAAATCCTTCACGTCTCCGACCGGATCGCCGTTTTATACGAAGGAAAGATCGTCGGAATTCGCGACCCGAAAGAAACGACCGAGCAAGAGCTTGGCTTCTTGATGGCCGGCGGTAAGAGAGGGGAAGAAACAGTATGAACAAGCTACAATTTAATCGACTTCTTATCCCGCTTTTGTCGATCTTGATGGGACTACTTGTCGGTGCGATCGTCATGCTCATCGGTGGTTACAACCCGGTCCAAGGGTTCTCATCACTGTTCAGCGGCATGGTCGGCAGCCCGTATGCGATCGGTGAGACGCTCCGTGCGGCAGCACCGCTCATTTTCTCAGGTTTGGCCGTCGCGTTCGCTTTCCGGACCGGACTGTTCAACATCGGTGTCGAAGGTCAAGTCTTGATCGGGTGGGTGGCAGCGGTTTATGTCGGGATCAATTTTGACTTACCGATGTTCATTCACTTGCCGCTCGCGCTTCTCGCGGCCATGTTCGCGGCAGCGCTATGGGCGTTCGTGCCTGGTTTCTTGAAAGCCAAGTTCCACGTCCATGAAGTTATCACGTCAATCATGATGAACTATATCGCCCTCTACACGACGAACGCGATTTTGCGTGGCGTCATCGGTGTGACGAACGAACGGACCGATGATATTAAAGACTCGGCCTCGCTCGCCTCGCCGTTGCTGCAAGAATTGACGACGTTCTCGCGTCTGCACTGGGGTATTCTCATCGCCGTGCTCGCAGCGATCGTCTACTACTACATCTTGCAACGGACAACGCTCGGGTATGAGCTTCGTGCCGTCGGATTTAACAAACACGCCTCGCAGTATGCGGGGATGAGCGTTAACCGGAACATCATTCTCTCGTTCGTCATCTCTGGAATGTTCGCCGGACTTGCCGGCGCGATGGAAGGTCTCGGGACGTTCAACGGAATGACGCTCAGCGCGTCGTTCACCGGCGTCGGATTCGACGGGATCGCTGTCGCCCTGCTCGGTGCGAACACGGCGGTCGGTGTCTTCCTGGCAGCCATCTTGTTCGCCGGTCTCAACATCGGCGGACTTGCGATGCAACTCGGGGCCAACATCCCGTCTGAACTCGTCAAAGTCATCATTGCCGCCATCGTCATCTTCGTGGCGTCAGGGTATGCTTTAAACTATGTGATTGAAAAACTTAAAGGAAACCGTAAGAAAGGAGTGGAGAAAAAATGAGCTTCTTAGAAGTACTCTACATCGTCGTTCCGGTTGCGTTAGCCTATGCGACTCCACTCATCATCGCGGCGCTCGGCGGCATTTTCAGTGAACGTTCGGGTGTCGTCAACATCGCTCTAGAAGGCATCATGGTCATCGGTGCGGCGACGGGGATCATCGTCACGCTCACACTGACCGATATGGGATTTGGCGGGCTCAGCCCGTGGCTCTCACTGTTGATCGCCATGGTCGTCGGCGCGCTGTTCTCGCTGTTCTTGGCCGTTCCTGCCATCCTCTGGCGGGCTGACCAAACCGTTCTCGGTGTCGCGATCAACATGCTCGCCGTCGGGCTCGCCATCTTCGTCGTTCGGGTTCTTTACAATAAAGGACAGACCGATTTCATCGAGTATCGGATCGCCAAAGAGAACGTGCCGATTCTGTCAGACATCCCGGTGCTCCGCATGTTCTTCATCAACGTCCAATACACGTCGTTCATCGCGATCATCCTCGCGTTCGTCGTCTGGTTCGTCATCTTTAAGACGCCGTTCGGTCTTCGTCTTCGTTCAGTCGGTGAACATCCGATGGCGGCGGACACGATGGGAATCAACGTCACGAAGATGCGCTTCATGGGCGTCATGCTCTCAGGTGCGTTCGGTGGTTTGGCTGGTGCGGTCTATGCCGTCACGGTTACGACCAACTTCAGTGGGACGACGATCGTCGGACAAGGCTTCCTCGCCATTGCTGCGATGATCTTCGGAAAATGGAACCCGCTCGGTGCCCTGGGCGCTGGTCTATTCTTCGGGTTCGCCCAAGCGCTATCGATCATCGGCAGTAACTTGCCGGTCATCAATAACGTACCGCAAGTATTGCTCTTGATCGCGCCGTACGCGTTGACGATCCTCGCCCTAGCAGGTGTCGTCGGACGAGCGGACGCTCCGAGATCAGTTGGTATCCCGTATATTAAAGGGAAGCGCTGACGAGGGAAAGGACATATGTCTCGTTTTGCCAAGGTTGTTTGACGCTTAAGTCAAACAACCTTTTTTGTTATACTGGTGTAGAGGTGAGACAATTGAAACAATGGTGGCAACTACTGCTCGTTCTCGTGCTGAGCGTTTCGTTAGCCGGTTGCTCGGTCGATGACTGGTTCGCCGAGCAAATCGAGCCGCCGGAATCGCTCGTCGAACTCGAGTCGGATTACCCGGCAGCGGACGTCGGGACAAAAGTTAAAGCGCCGATCGGCAAGACGGAGACGGTCACGTTAGACCGCGTCATCGATGGCGATACGCTTAAAGTCGAGTTTGAGAGCGGTGCGACCGAGTCGGTTCGACTCCTGCTCGTCGACACGCCTGAGACGAGTCATCCGACGTTGCCGGTCCAACCGTTCGGTGAGGACGCGAAGGCGTTCGTCGCGCGTTGGTTACCGGAAGGTGAGACGATCGTCCTCGAGTACGACGTCGGGCGCTACGACCGCTATCAGCGGACGCTCGCTTACGTATGGTATGATGATGCGATGCTCAATGAAGAGCTGCTGCGTCGCGGTCTCGCACGCGTCGCGTACGTTTACGCCCCGAACACCCAGCACATCGATGCGTTCCGCGATGTCGAACGCGCTGCCCGGCGCGAGCTGCTCGGCATTTGGAGCATCGAGGACTACGTGACCGGCAACGGTTTCGACCATGGAGCGGCGCGACCGGCGAAACCTCGACCGGAGCCGAGCGAAGCGTGTGACATTAAAGGGAACATTAATCGGGACGGCGAGAAAATTTATCACGTGCCGGGCGGTGCGAGCTATGAACGCACGAACCCGGAGGAAATGTTCTGTACGGAAGGAGAGGCCGAGGCGGCCGGGTTTAGAAGAGCGGCCCGTTAAAAAAAGACATGTGTGTCAACTTGACACACATGTCTCTCTTATTCGTATTTGAGTGCGTCGCCATCGAACGATTCATCAGCGACTTTGATTGAGTCGGTCGGACATCCTTCGAACGCGTCCATCAAATCTTCCGACAGTTCGTCAGGTACTTCGACTGTGCCTGTGTTGTCGTCCATCAAGTTGAAGGCGAGACCTTCGTCATCATAGTCGAAGATGTCGGGAGCAGCTGCTCCACAAGCACCACATGCGATACATGTATCTTTGTCAACGATAGTAAATTTTGCCATTTGTAACCCTCCAAACATTTCGTCTCTCTGCATAGAAATGACTTTCTACTGACTATGAGTAATTGTAGTCTACATACCCTAATATTTCAATGAGGAAACGAATAACGTTTTGGAGGGATAGTGATAATGAGAGAGGGTGGAAGGATGGTTCATTTAGCCGACGGAGTGTTGCTCCTATCGATTCAACGCTTAAAAGGGGAGCGCAGCGAACGTAGCCTGTTTCACGTTTTAAACGGAAAACGTTCGGCGACGACGCTCCAAGATGCTTTTTTTTATGACCTTGAACCGATTTTCGGACTGTTCCCTTATACGAAATATGATTATGAGAAGCTGTTAGTCTCGTTTGAGAAAAGAGGCTGGCTCAATCGGGCGACGTTCACGTTAACCGAAGCCGGAAGTATGCTCGCTAGTCCGGACGCGGTCAGCCAGTTGTTTGACCGGCTCGGTGGCGAGTACCGGGACTATACGACGATGACATGGAAACGTCTCAGTTTATTTATCCAGACGTTCATGTCACTCGAACACGAGCGCACGTTTTATCCGGTTCAAGCCGATCGGATGGCCGAGCGGTGGGTCAAGCAAATCGTGCGAACGGAACGAGAGTGGAAAGAACTGATCGCCTCGTTTCATCAAGAACTCGAAACAGCGCTTGAAACGGTCGGTGATCCATATGCGACGGCAGTCGTCTATCGTTTCACCGGGGCGTTCGAGACGGGATACACGTATGAACAGATCGCGACGCTCCTTGACGTCGATGCTCGGACGGCACGGCTTTATTTCTTGGCCGGATGGAACGCGCTGTTACGGACTGTGCCGCGAGATGCTAAAATACTAGGGTTTGCCCACGGATTGTCGGATGAGCGGATGACGTTATCGGCGCGTGAATCGTTCGATTTGTTTTCGGCCGGTCGCACGTTCGCGCAAGTACAATCGATCAGGCGCCTGCGCACGAGCACGATCGAAGACCACGTCGTCGAGATGGCGATGTATTTGGACGACTTCCCGCTCGATCAATTCGTGCCAGCCGACGCGATTGCCGAAGTCGAACGGTTACGGGAAGAAGACAGCTGGGCGCTAAAGCCGATCTTCGAGAAAACCGACAATCTCAGTTACTTCCAAATTCGGTTAGTGTTCGCGAGATTGAAACGAGGTGAGACATTTGTATGAAAAAACGTTGAAGCGTGTGTTCGGTCACGAGACGTTTCGTCCCGGACAGCGTGACGTCATCGAAGCGGTCGCCGAAGGGCAGGACGTGTTGGCGATCATGCCGACGGGTGCCGGGAAATCATTGACGTTCCAACTCCCGTCGTATTTAAAGAATGAAGGCTTGACGATTATCGTCTCACCGCTCTTGTCGTTGATCGAAGACCAAATGCTCCATATTCGGGAGCGCGGCGAGCGTGGCGTGGCGAGACTGACGTCGATGGAGACGTTAGAAGAGAAGCAAGACATACTGAATCATTTGAAGCGCTATCGGTTCTTATACCTATCTCCCGAACAGCTCGCTGTGCCGCACGTGACCCGGGCGCTCGCAAGGACTCCGATTCAAATGCTCGTCATCGATGAAGCGCACTGTATCTCGCAATGGGGTCACGAATTCAGGCCGGAATACGCACGGCTCGGGGAGCTCCGTAAACAACTCGGAAGCCCGCAATGCATGGCCGTCACGGCGACGGCCCCGGAAAACGTGAAACGGGATATTATCGAGAAATTAGCTTTATTCTCGCCGTCCCAGTTCGTCCATTCGGCCAATCGACCTGAGATCCGTCTCATCGTCGAACGGCTCGAGACGGAACAAAAGATGCCGCGACTGATCGAACTCGTTCGAGAAATGCCGACACCGGCCGTCATCTATACGGCGACACGACGGGAAGCTGAAGCGCTCGCGCTTCAACTCGATGACGCCTTGTTTTATCATGGCGGGATGTCGACCGAGGATCGGCGCCTCGTTCAATCGCAATTTTTACGCGATGAAGTTGCGATCATGGTATGTACGAGTGCGTTCGGGATGGGCGTCAACAAAGATAACGTGCGCTCTGTCATCCATTTCCAACTGCCGGCGACGCTCGAGGCGTACATGCAAGAAATCGGCCGGGCCGGCCGGGACGGCGAACCGGCGTTTGCCGTCTTACTGTATGCCGAAGGGGATGAACGGATCCAACAGTTTTTAATCGATCAACAGTACCCGAAAGATAAAGACATCCGCGTGGCTTATCTAGAACGGGACAACGGAACGAGCTTGTCGCAATTACCGCGGCTGTTGAAGATGAACGAGGAAGATCCGGTATGGGGCTTGCTAAACCAAATGCTCGCCGAACGCACGCTTGCCGATGCGGTCGATTGGGTAAAAGAGAGAAAGCGGGCCCGGTACCGCCAGCTCGGCCAAATGATTGACTACGCGCTCATCAAGAAGTGCCGGCGCGATTACTTGCTGAATTACTTTTCGGAGCAACCGGTCAAACAAGCCGATTGCTGTGACGTCTGTGGTGAGATTTCATTCCCGCCGTCGGTTCAAGTTGTGTCTAAAAATGTGACAGATTGGAAACATCGGTTGGCGCGCATCTTTTCCTTTGATTGATATCATAGTAAAATGATAAAAAAGGTAAAGGAGGGCACACGTTGCGACATCGAAACCAAGCAGATTCTCTTCGTGAAAAAGTCGTGGACACGTTGCCGTCTCGGTCGGAACGGCAAGAGCACGAGCGGAAAGAAAAATTAAATGATAATTGGTTGAAACGACCGCTGGCTATGATGCTGACTTTGACGATGTTTGCGATTATCCTCGCATTTTTATATATAGGACGTCATACATTATTTTTCTGATGATACGGTGGAGACACCGTATTTTTTATTTTGTTTCAACATGTTCGCGAGGTTTACTTGAATTGGAAGAGTCTCACCTGTTTCTCACAGATTTGCACAATAAAACAGGTAAAGCTGAAATGATGGGTCTATACTGAAAGGGAAGAACCTGTAGGAGAGGAGGACTGCTATGCCGAAGTACTCCATCAAGACGGTCGCGTCATTGACCGGTGTGAACCCGACGACGATTCGGGCTTGGGAGCGTCGTTATCAGTTTATCGAGCCGAGCCGGACCGATTCAGGTCACCGATTGTATTCCGACCAAGACGTCGAAAAAATCAAATGGGTCGTTGAAAAACAACGCGAAGGATTGACCGTCTCGCAAGCGATTCAGCAACTTCATGAGGCACCGAAGCCAAAGCCTGCTCGTCTCTACGACGAAGAATTGAAGGATGGATTAATGGACGCGCTGCTCAAATTTGATGAACGGAAAGCGCACGATTTGATTAATCGTGCCTTCAACACGTTCAGTTTTGAAAAAGTGACGAAAGATATCATTAGCCCTTTGCTGATGGATATCGGCACACGCTGGGAAAATGGGACGATCACGATCGCGCACGAACACTTTGCGACGTCCTTTTTCCGAGCCCGCTTGTCGACGTTGTCTCTTCAAATGCCGATGAATCCATTTTTGCCCCGGATCATTTGCGTCTGCGCCCCGGGTGAGATGCATGAAATCGGCCTTTTGTTCGTGACACTCTATTTAAGACAATACGGCTTTGACGTCATTTTCCTCGGAGCGGGGTTCCCGAAAGAGGATTTGAGCACAGCGCTCCATGATATCGATGCGAAATGTTTAATCTTTTCATGTACGTTAACTGAGCACATTGCCAATCTTCAAGAAGCGATGCGTTACATTCAAGCAGAGCATCCGGACCTCGTCATCGGTGCGGGGGGATACGCCGTCAGTCAACAAGCGTCGCAATTTGAAGGAGCGTTTCTTGGAGATACGCCCGAAGCTTGGAACGAGTGGTTGTCAACCATTTGACAGGTCGACAAAACGGGAGTAGCTTATTAAGTAGAATGATTTTTCTTTGGAGGTTTTCGTTTGAGATTTGAAAAACAGACAAAAGAACATTTGAGGGTATACTTGACTGCGAGCGACTTATCGATTCGAGGGATCGCCATCGATACGATTGTCGGAGAGAGCGGTCAAGAACTATGGCGGGAATTGCTTGAAACGGCCGAGGCCGAATATGGGTTCATGCCGCAAGGTGCTGTCGACTTGAATGTGACGATGTTTCCACGCGATGGACTCGTCATCGATGTTCAAAAAGTCGATGCGGTCGTCGCGGAGTCGGATCAAGAACAAGTCGAGATTCGGTTGACGATCGATGTGATCCATCATTTGATTTATCAGTTTGACGATATTGAAGACGTGATCAATGCGTCGATTCGCGCGTTTCCGCATATGCAAGATACCGACCAAGGTGGGGCACTCTATCATTATGACGGCCGCTACTACTTACATTTTGTGGAAGTTCTCAAACCGCAAGTCGAGGAGCGGCTCGCCGCCATCCTGTCTGAATATGGCAAAACGACGACCGTCAGCCCGTATCTCATGATGGAGTACGGGAAGACCATCCAAACTGAACAAGCAGTGAAACAGCTGTACGATACGTTCGCGTAAGTACGGCTTTTTTACTATTCTGTTTCTATTGTTTTCAGCTGACACATGGTATGATAAAACTTGAATTTTTGAGAAGTTAGCTGAAGGAGAGATATAATGAAAGTCGCTGTTTTATATGGTGGAGTATCGGGTGAGCGTGAAGTGTCGCTTACGAGTGGTAAAGGTATGATCGAAGCGTTAGAGACACGGGGTCATGAAGTCGTGGCCATCGATTTTCACCCGGATCGGGCTGAAGAGTTATTGACGCTTCAAGCAGACGTCGTCGTCAGTGCCCTGCACGGCAAGTATGGAGAAGACGGTCGCGTCCAGTCGCTCCTCGAGATGGCGCAGCTCCCTTATACAGGGTCGGGCGTCTTGGCTTCGGCTCTCGCGATGGACAAGGCACGCGCGAAAATCATTTTCGCCGCTTCAGGTATTCGTGTCGCCCGTGACGTCCTCGTCCAAGCAGGGGATGACCTCGATTTGAAAGTGGCTGAATGGGGCGGCGAGTTTCCTTGTGTCGTCAAACCGGCGCAAGAGGGATCTTCGAACGGACTGACGATTGCGACCGACGAGTCGATGCTACGCGCGGGCATCGATAAGGCGTTCCAATGTGATACGGCCGTGTTGGTCGAACAGTACATCAAAGGTCGTGAGCTGACCGTTCCGGTACTCGGCAACCGTGGGAACGAGCACGCCCTCCCGGTCATCGAGATCATCCCGAAGAATGAATTTTACGACTACGAGTCTAAGTATTCGGAAGGCGGGTCAATTCACGTCTGTCCGGCGGAATTGCCGGAGGCGTTGACGAAAGAAGTGCAAGCGGCCGCGATTGAGGCGCACCGTGCCCTTGGCTGCAGCGGCTATTCACGCTCTGACTTCTTAGTGTCGGAGCAAGGATTGGCCTACATCCTCGAGACGAACACGCTCCCGGGGATGACGCCGCTCAGTCTGTTCCCGGACAGTGCGAACGTCGCCGGTATTTCTTACGGTGAATTGCTAGAGCGTTTCATCGCGCTCGCCTTAGAGAAATAAGAAGGGATTCCCCTTCTCTGCTTTTTGGAAAACGCTTTCATTATTTTTGTAAAACCCTTTCAAAATGCTTGCTTATCGGCTATACTTTTAAACGAATACGAGGTTGATTCTTGGGGGAGAATTGACAATTTAGGGGAGGAAACCTTCATGATTACGGATCAAGAAAAAGGTCATCAAAAACGAAAAAACATCCTTGAATCGACACAGGAAGTTGTCCACGAGGCGCTCGAGAAACTCGGTTATCCAGAAGAGATGTACGAGCTGTTGAAAGAGCCGCTTCGGATGTTGACCGTGCGTATCCCTGTCCGCATGGACGACGGTTCGACGAAGATCTTCACTGGCTATCGGGCGCAACATAACGATGCCGTCGGCCCGACGAAAGGTGGGATTCGCTTCCACCCGAGCGTGACGGAAGTAGAAGTCAAGGCGCTGTCGATATGGATGAGCTTGAAGGCTGGGATCGTCGATCTTCCTTACGGTGGCGGTAAAGGGGGCATCGTTTGCGATCCGCGTGAGATGAGTTTCCGTGAAATCGAACGGTTGAGCCGCGGCTACGTCCGGGCGATCAGCCAAATCGTAGGTCCGACCAAAGATATCCCGGCGCCTGATGTGTTTACGAACTCGCAGATCATGGCATGGATGATGGATGAGTACAGCCGTATCGATGAATTCAACTCACCGGGCTTCATCACCGGTAAGCCGCTCGTACTCGGTGGTTCACACGGTCGCGAGACGGCGACGGCAAAAGGTGTCGCCATCATGATCCGGGAGGCAGCGCTTCGCCGGGGGATCGAGTTGAAAGGCGCGCGCGTCGTCGTCCAAGGATTTGGTAACGCCGGCAGCTTCTTATCGAAGTTCATGCACGATGTGGGAGCGAAAGTCATCGCTGTAAGTGACGCATATGGCGCGATCCATGATGAGAACGGACTCGACATCCCATACTTGCTCGATCGACGCGACTCGTTCGGGACGATCTCGACACTGTTCAAGAACACGATTTCGAACAAAGAGATGCTCGAGCTCGACTGTGATATTTTAGTCCCGGCCGCAATCGAGAACCAGATCACTGAAGATAACGCCGATAACATCAAAGCGTCGATCATCGTCGAGGCGGCGAACGGACCGACGACGAACGAAGCGACGCGTATTTTGACAGAACGCGGCATCTTGCTCGTCCCTGACGTTCTCGCTTCAAGCGGCGGCGTGACAGTCTCTTACTTCGAATGGGTCCAAAACAACCAAGGCTACTATTGGACGGAAGAAGAAGTCGAAACGAAGCTTGAAAAAGTGCTCGTCCATTCGTTCAATACGGTATACAACACGTCATCAGCCCGGAAAGTCGACATGCGTCTCGCTGCCTATATGGTCGGTGTCCGTAAAATGGCGGAGGCCTCGCGCTTCCGTGGCTGGGTATGATAGCGACTTGCCGATGAACATCGCAAAATGAGGAAGGGCCCGGCTGCGGGTCCTTCCTCATTTTAGTTGAACAAGTTTATGACGATGTCACACCGATACGCTCCCGAAGCGCTTCGGCGATCGCTTGGCCGTGGAAACGGCCGTTTTCGATGAAGATTTTGTTGGCATCGTTTCCGGCCGCGACGACGCCGGCGATGAACAGGTTATCGACGTTCGTCTCATACGTCGCCTCGTCAAACTGCGGGACGCCGGTCTCGTCGTCGACGAGCACACCGGCTGCCGAGAACAGCCCGTGGTCAGGCAAGTAACCGGTCATGGCGAGGACGTGGTCCGTTGCGACCCGTTTCTCTTCGCCGTGTTGTCGATAGACGACATGGTCCTGTTCGATGCGAATGATTTCGGCCTCGAGCTCAAGACGTACTTTTTCATGACGAACGAGGGAGTCGAAAGCGGGTAGTACCCACGGTTTGACCGATGGGCTATAGCCGTCACCGCGGTAGAGCACCGTGACGTATGCCCCGGCTTTCTCGAGTTCGATGGCCGCATCGACCGCCGAGTTCTTTCCGCCGATGACGGTGACGTGTTGCCGATAAAACGGATGTGCTTCTTTGAAATAATGGGTCACGTGCGGGAGTTCTTCTCCCGGGACGTCTAACTTGCGGGGTCGTCCGTAATACCCGGTCGCGAGAACGACGAAGTCGGCAAGGCGTTCTGTGACGCCGTGGCGGTCGTGACGGGACCGGACGATGAATTTGTCGGCACGACGGTCGACCGATTCGACCGTCTCGAACGGTTTGACGACAAGCCCGGTCCGGCTCACGACTTCACGATAATAGACGAGCGCGTCTTGGCGATGTGGTTTTAAGTCTTTACAGATGAATGGGATGTCCCCGATTTCAAGCAAAGTGGCTGATGAGAAAAACGTCTGATGGGTCGGATAGCGGTAAATCGCATCGACGATGTTGCCTCGTTCGATGATTGTGCACGAGATACCGACCCGTTCTAATTCGATTGCCGCCGACAGGCCGCACGGGCCGGCACCGACAATGATCGCGTGTTTGTCCAATGAAATCACCTCATCCCTCATTGTATGGAACGAAGGCTGAGATGGCAAGTCACTGCTGGAAGCTGAAGCTGTGTTCCATGACCGGTTGCGACGAGCCTGATTCGAGCTCGACGAGAAGACGGAGCCGTGCTTTTTGCGAATTGAGACCGTTCGAGAAGATGATACCCATCTCTTTCAGTTGTTTACCGCCGCCCTCATACCCGTACACGTCTTGAACGATACCGTTAAAACAGCGGCTGACGATGACGACCGGGATGTGGTCGACGAGTCGTTCGAGTGCCGGGACGATTGACGGTGGAACGTTTCCTTGACCGAGCACTTCGAGGACGAGCCCGTCGTAGCCGAGGTCGAGCACGGCTTCTAGCAAGTCGGGTTCCATGCCGGCGACAACTTTCAACACGGCGACCCGTTTCGTGATCGCTGGAATCATCTTCGGCTGTCTCGTTGTCGGTTGGCTGTAGATGAGGACGTGGTCCTTCGTCACCATCCCGACGTTTCCGAAGTGGACCGATTTGAACGTGTCGACGGAAGAGGTGTGCGTCTTCGTGACGTTGAACGCCGAGTGGATCTCGCCGTTGAAGACGACGAGCACCCCTTTGCCCCGTGCGGCTTCGCTCCTTGCGACCCGGAGCGCCGTTATAAGATTGAACTCGCCGTCCGATCCGATCTCGTTCGACGAGCGCATCGCTCCCGTCAAGACGATCGGCACGGGGGCACCGAGCGTGATCTGCAGGAAGTACGCCGTCTCCTCGAGCGTGTCAGTCCCGTGGGTGATGACGACGCCGTCGTACGTGTCTTGCGTCAACTGCTGCGCGATGAACTGGGCGAGCTCGAGCATCTTCTCGGGCGTCATATGAGGAGACGGAATGTTTGAGAAGTGCTTCGTCGTAATTTTTGCGATGTCGGTCGCTTTCGGCAACGTCGCGTCAATCGGATTGACCTCACTTGGTGAGACGTGGCCCGAACCGGTCTGCGACATCGCGATCGTGCCGCCGGTATGGATGAGTAATAGATGATTCATAGTCGACCTCCAACTTTTTTTGTCCTTTTCTTCCATTTTCTAGGCGTTAGCTACTTTTTCTTTCGGCTTATTCAGTGTATGCTTAACGATAGAAAGGAGAGATGCATCATGATAGCAATCGCCTTGTCTGCGGTTGCGCCAGGATTCGCCCTTCTTTCCTACTTCTATTTACGGCATGAGTTGGAAGCGGAACCGCTCGGCTATGTGATTCGTTCGTTTGTCGCCGGTGCCATTCTTGTCTTTCCGATCATGTTCGTCCAATATGCGTTTGTGGAAGAAGGGGTCCTTGTCGGCCCGTTTTGGCAAGCGTTCGTCGCCACCGCTCTATTAGAAGAATTTTTTAAATGGTTCATGATCTATTATACAATATACATACATAAAGTTTTTGATGATTACTACGACGGGATTCTCTATGCGGTCGCCTGTTCACTCGGCTTTGCCACGTTGGAGAATTTTCTATACTTGTGGGTTTATGACTCGCTCGAGATTGCGATTTGGCGAGCTGTCTTGCCGGTGAGCGGCCATGCGCTCTTCGCCGTGGCGATGGGCTTTTGTCTCGGTCGGGCCAAACACTCCGCGCATGAACGGTTTTGGCTGTTCACCGCTGTCATGTCGGCAACGTTGCTGCACGGAATGTTTGACTATATCTTACTCGTTGAATCGACGGATAAGATGCCGGCCGTCCTCTATATCGTCATTCTATGGATGGTCGCGCTCTTGCTCGTCCGCACTGCAAATCGATCAAATCGTCGTCAATACAAATAGATAAAAGGGGAACGGGTTCATGTTAAAAGTTGGTCAAGAGTTACGAGTTGAAGTTGAAGGGAGAAACGAAGGGAAGACGAAAATCGCTGCCATTAACGGTGGTGTCGTCTGGATCGAATCTCCGAGCGAGATTGCGACGTTAAAGACGTTTTTTTTGCATGAGGATGAACCGATGCGATTGTACTTTTTCAAAGGCGAAGATCAACTGTACGCTTTCGATTCAGTCGTCACGAAACGGATCAGTGACGCCCAGCTGACGCTTCGCTATGCGTTTAACTTGCCGGATGAGAAAAAAATCAAGCGGGTCCAACGTCGCGAGTACTTGCGCGTGCCGGAGATGATCAACGTGACGGTGCTCGCGGCAGACGGCGAAGCGTTTCCGTCATTCGAGACGACGTCACTAGACGTGTCGGCCGGCGGGATGCGTGTCGTGGCGAACCGTTCGCCGGTCGACGTCGATGAGTCGGTCATCGTCGTATTCCGCATCGAGGACGAGCGAGGGACGCCCCAGACGTTCCGCGTCAAGAGCCGTCTCGTCCGGGTTCAAGAGCAGGCCGTAAAGCACGAGCTGTCACTTTGTTTTGAGGACTTGACGCCTCGTGACCAGGAGACGATTTTACGTTATTGTTTCCGGGCCCAGCTCGAAGCCAGAAAACGGACCGGCTCCGTATTTTCTTCACGTTAAAAAACTGGTATGATGTTCTCGGAACAAACGACCGAGAGGAGGTGGGTATCGGAATGAGCCGATACCCAATTTTTATGACTAAACCGCTACAAATCGCATTAGATGGGCCGGCAGGAGCCGGCAAGAGCACGATCGCTAAAACGCTCGCTAAAAAGTTAGGTTACGTGTACATCGATACCGGGGCAATCTACCGGGCTGTCACATATCGCGCGCTCGAGCAGCACGTCGGATTAGAAGACGGCCCCGCCCTCGCTGAGATGATCGGCAAGATGGAGTTACGTCTCGTCCCGAGCGAGAGCGGGCAACGCGTGTTTGACGGCGACGAGGAAGTGACCGAAGTCATTCGGACGAGTGAAGTGACGAACAACGTCAGTTTCGTCGCAAGGCAGCCTGAGGTCCGGGACGCACTTATGGATTTACAACGTGACTTGGCTCGGGACGGCGGCATCGTCATGGACGGCCGCGACATCGGGACGCACGTATTGCCTGAGGCAGACTTGAAAGTGTTCATGACCGCGACCGTCGAGGAACGTGCCCGTCGTCGCCACGAGGAGAACGTGTCAAAAGGTCTTCCGAGCGATTTCGAACAATTGAAACAAGAGATCGCCTTGCGTGATAAGCGGGACTCGGAGCGCGTCGTCGCTCCACTCCGTCAAGCGGATGACGCCCACTTCCTCGACACGACCCATTTGTCGATCGATGGTGTCGTCACGGCTGTTGAACAGCTCATGGAACAGGTGGTCGGACGATGAAGCCGCTCAATAACGGCCCGTTCGGGATGTATCGGTTAACGGTCGGCGTCGTTCGAATCATGCGTCTGCTCAGCTTCCGCGTCGAGTATGTCGGTCGTGAGAATGTACCTGAGGACGGCTCGATCATCGTCTGTTCGAACCACCAGTCGAACTGGGACCCCGTCTTGTTGGCCAGTGCCGTGCCGAAGCAACGGCCAATTCGTTTTTTTGCAAAAAAAGAGCTGTTCGATGTCCCGGTTTTAAAACGGATTTTGACACGCTCCGGGCAAATCCCGGTGTCACGCGGGGAAGGAGACCGTCAAGCGCTACGTACTGTTCTTCAGAAGTTGAAAGAGGACGAGGTCATCTCGATCTTTCCGGAAGGGACCCGTTCGAAAGACGGATCGCTCGGTAAGGCGCAGGCTGGTGTCGGTTTTTTCGCCCTCCGTTCAAACGCTGCCGTCCTTCCGATCGCGATCATCGGTAAATACAAGTTCCGTTCGAAGTTGAAGGTCGTCATTGGCAAACCGGTCGACTTCTCGCAACTGAAAGCGGACAAAGCGAGTGCCCAAGACGCCGCCGATTTGATCATGGCGACAATCGCCGAACTGTACATGACCCATTCACAGAACGTTCGCTAATTTCAGGTTTAATCTGTTGCAATGAGAGGAACAAACCTGATAACACCTTGACAAATCTGTCGAATTATAAGAAGTTTATACTAGGTGTTAAGCGCCTTAGGGCGCTCCTTTTTGTACTCATCGTGAGGGGGTAGTGTTGGAATGGTCGAAGAAATGAAAGATATGCCTGATTTTGAAATTAATCGAGGTCAAATCGTGACCGGTATCGTCGTCAAAATCGAGGACAAGCAAGCGTTAATTGATATCGGTTACAAAACCGAGGCGATTTTGCCAATCAGCGAAGTATCAAGCATGCATTTAGACGATTTAAACGAATCACTCCATGTCAACGACGAAATCCGTGTCAAAGTGAAAAAGGTCACGGATGAAGAGGTTGTCGTATCGAAGAAAGACGTAGATGCCGAGGCAGCTTGGGATCAAATCGTTGAAAAATTCGAATCGGGCGAAGTATTTGAAGTCATGGTGAAAGATAAGGTCAAAGGCGGTCTTGTCGTCGATATCGGCATCCGCGGCTTTATCCCGGCTTCACTCGTAGAAAACCACTTCGTCGAAGATTTCTCATCATACTTGCACAAGCCGATTACAGTTAAAGTCGTCGAGATGGATCGTGAAAAAAATCGCGTCATCTTGTCGCATAAAGCAGTGGCAGAGGCAGAGATGAGTGCGAAGAAGGCGGAAACGCTTGAATCGCTCGAAGTCGGTCAAATTATCGAAGGAACCGTCCAACGTCTAACTGACTTTGGTGCGTTCGTCGATATCGGCGGCGTCGACGGTCTCGTCCATATTTCTGAGATGGCTCATAGTCGTGTTGAAAAACCGAGTGATGTCGTCACAGAAGGTGACAAAGTGAAAGTGAAAGTACTTGGTCTTGACCTCGACAATGAAAAAGTGAAATTGTCGATCAAAGAGACGCAACCGGGACCGTGGGAATCGGTTGAAGGCAAGATTCAACCTGGGGACGTGATCGCGGGGAAAGTCAAACGCATCGTCACGTTTGGTGCGTTCGTCGAAGTCGCGCCGCAAGTCGAAGGGTTGCTCCATATTTCTCAGATTGCGAACCGACACATCGCGACGCCATCTGAAGTCTTGTCTGAAGGACAAGAAGTGAAAGTGAAAGTGCTCGACGTCCATCTCGATGAGAAGAAAATCTCATTGTCGATGCGTGCACTCGAATCAGAAGACGGTTCACGCGATGATGAAGAGCAGTCGCTGCTTGACGAATATAGCGATCAAGGCGGATTCTCTGTATCTGAACTGACAGGTGAAAACGCCTCGGACGATTCTAAATAAGACGGTCCTTCAAGCGGGAGTCATACTCCCGCTTCTTTTTGTATAGTCACTAATATTCGACTGTGCTATAATTGTACAGTTGCAAATAAGAACGATAATTTTTTGAATGAAAGTTAAAGAGGTGTTTATATGGGAATTCCAGCAGTGGCCATCGTAGGCCGCCCGAATATTGGGAAATCCACGATTTTCAACCGGATCATCGGTGATCGCGTATCGATCGTCGATGACAAACCGGGAGTTACACGCGACCGTATTTACGGTACGGGTGAGTGGTTGAACCGAAAGTTTCATTTGATCGACACAGGCGGGATCGAGGTCGGCGATGAGCCGCTTCTCGTTCAGATGCGTCATCAAGCCGAACTCGCAATCGATGAGGCGGACGTCATCGTCTTCATGGTAAACGGTCGTGAAGGGATCACGGCAGCGGATGAAGAAGTCGCGAACTTGTTGTTCCGTTCGAACAAGCCGATCGTGCTAGCCGTCAACAAAGTCGATAACTTCGAGATGCGTGAGCTCATGTATGAGTTCTACTCGCTCGGGTTTGGCGACCCGTTCCCGATCTCGGGAACACACGGGCTCGGTCTTGGCGATCTGTTAGATCGTGTCCTCGAACTCGCGCCGGACAAAGACGATTACGAATACAACGAAGATGTCATTCAGTTCTCGCTCATCGGTCGCCCGAACGTCGGGAAATCGAGTTTGACGAACGCGATTCTCGGTGAAGAGCGTGTCATCGTCTCGGCGATCGCCGGAACGACGCGCGATGCGATCGATACACCGTTCACACGTGACGGCCAAGAGTACGTCATCATCGACACGGCCGGTATGCGTAAGCGCGGCAAAGTATATGAATCGACAGAACGTTATAGTGTCATGCGTGCCCAAAAGGCGATTGAACGCTCGAACGTCGTCCTTGTCGTCATCGACGGTGAAGAAGGCATCATCGAGCAAGACAAACGCGTCGCAGGACTTGCCCACGAAGCAGGGAAAGCGATCGTGCTCGTCGTCAACAAATGGGACGCTGTCGAGAAAGACGACAAGACGATGAAGAAGATGGAAGAGAAGATCCGCAAGGAATTCCTGTTCCTCGACTATGCGCCAATCGTATTCTTATCGGCACTCACGTCGAAACGGTTGCAGACGCTTCTGCCTGTCATCAATCAAGTTGCCGAATCACACCGTCAGCGTATTTCGACGAGCGTGTTGAACGATGTCATCGTCGACGCGGTCGCGATGAACCCGACACCAACGGACAAAGGACAACGACTCAAGATCAACTATGCGACGCAAGTGGCGATCGAGCCACCGACGTTCGTGTTGTTCGTCAACGATCCCGAGTTGCTTCACTTCTCGTACAAACGTTATCTAGATAACCAGATTCGCCGCGCGTTTGACTTTACTGGTACACCGATTCACATCGTGGCTCGTCAGAAAAACTAGTAATGGGGGTGCCTCATATGGCAAAAGTAGCTGTCATTGGTGCAGGAAGCTGGGGAACGGCATTATCGCTCGTCCTCGCTGACAATGGACACGACGTCATGCTCTACGGACGTGAGGAAGATCACGTCCATGAGATCAACACGTCGCATACGAATTCGACTTACTTGAAAGATGTGCCGCTTCCGGCGTCGATCCGGGCAACGACCGATTTGAAAGAGGCGGTTCTCGGTCGCTCGATTATTTTCCTCGTCGTCCCGAGCTCGGCGATTCGTCCGGTTTCCCGTGAAGTGAACGATCTGCTCACGGAACCGGTCACGATCGTTCATGCCGCAAAAGGGATCGAACCGAAGACGCATAAGCGGTTGTCTGAGATCATCGCTGAAGAGATCGATCCGTCAAAACGTCGAGCCATCGGTGTTTTGACGGGCCCGACCCACGCCGAGGAAGTGGCCGTCCGCAAACCGACGACGATCACGATCGCGTGTGAGGATTTATTTGTCGCTGATGAGATTCAAGAACTGCTCACAAACGATCAGTTCCGAGTCTATTTGAACTCTGACGTCATCGGAGCGGAATACGGGGGCGCGCTTAAAAACATTATCGCCCTCGCCGCCGGGATGACGGACGGGCTCGGATACGGCGACAATGCGAAAGCTGCCCTCATGACGCGTGGCATCGTCGAGATCGCCCGGCTCGGTGTCAAACTCGGCGCCAACCCGGCATCGTTCTCGGGCTTGACCGGGATCGGTGATCTGATCGTGACCGCGACGTCACAGCACAGCCGAAACTGGCGAGCTGGTAACGCCATCGGACGTGGAGAGAAGCTTGAAGACGTACTCGATCAGATGGGTATGGTCGTCGAAGGTGTGCGTGCCTGTGAAGCGGCGCATACACTTGCCCGCGAAGCCGGCGTCGACATGCCGATCACGGAAGCGCTCTACAACGTGCTGTTCGAAGGAAAAAGTCCGCACGATGAAGTGAAAAAGTTGATGAGACGCCCGCAAAAACATGAAATGGAAGAAGTTTTCCATTTTGAGGGCGATGAAGAACAAAGGAACTGACGTTTTCGTTCAGTTCCTTTGTTTTTTTTGCTACACTAAATTACGGAGTAAGATTTATAGAGAAAGTCGAGGGGATAGACGTGACACCGTCACTCATCAAGATGTGGATTTCATTTGCGGGGATTGGGGCATTTGCCGTCGCTGCGCTCATGGTGGCAGTCAGCCACACGAAACTTTCAGGCTGGTTTGCGGTGCTCATTCGAGTCGTCGCATTCGTGATTTTTCTATTCGGAACGATCATTATGATTTATGTGGTCGCTTCTGGACCGACAGGAGGGTAAACCGTGAAACGAATGTTTTTAGTCGTCAGTTTGGCAGCGGCGACGCTGCTCGCCGGCTGCATGTTCCCGGAAACAAACCGAGTCGACAACGTGCCGTATGAGGACCAGTTGCAATCGGTCCAGACGGCGGTCGACTCGTTCAAAGAGACGACCGGTGTCTTACCGATCAAAACAAAGCCGGCCGAGACGCCGCTGATGGAACGTTACCCGATCGAGTTTAGCCGCCTCGTCCCTGGTTATTTGGCAGACCCGCCGGCAAACAGCTTCGAAGGGGGCGGCTTGTTCTTATACGTCCTTGTCGACGCCGAGACAGAGCCGACGGTCAAACTGATTGACTTGCGGGTGACCGAGCGCCTCCAACAACTGCAGACGAATATCAACTCGTTCCGAGTCAAAGAAGGGAAATATCCGTTCAAAGGATCGCTCGGCAAGAATCAGTTTACGATCGATTACGACCTCGTTTTCGTCTCCGAAGAACCGTTCATCCCGAGCCCATACACAGAAAACGAGTTGCCGATCTATGTGGATGGGACTGGTCAATTGTTCGTCGATTACCGGGCTGATATCGAAGCCGCGCTTGAGAATACGGATGCAGAGCCGAAAGTAGGAGAGGATATTCGTTATTTGCTCTACGATGACGCACCGTTCGCCCCGGCTTATTCGCAAGGGTATACGATTAATGATCAAGGTGAGGTCGAGTTTTTAAACAATTGAGTCGAGCAAGGTGTCCGCTTCTGACCTTTTCGCTTAAAAAATGTTGTCATATCAACGTTTGTACGATATGATTAATCCCGTAAACTCTCTGTGAGAGGAGGTGAATCGTGATGAACAAAACTGAATTGATCAACGCAGTTGTCGAGAAAGCAGATGTGTCTAAAAAAGACGCAACGAAAATCGTAGAAGCAACGTTTGAATCAATCACTGAAGCACTCCAAAGCGGTGAGAAAATTCAATTGATCGGTTTTGGTACTTTTGAAGTTCGTGAACGTGCTGCCCGTAAAGGTCGCAACCCACGTACGAAAGAAGATATCGAAATCCCTGCAAGCAAAGTTCCTGCCTTCAAAGCAGGTAAAGCGCTTAAAGATGCGGTCAAATAATGAGCAATACATAAGTCGCCGAGAGGCGGCTTTTTTTGTAGTTGAAAGCAAGTTCACATGGCGTGAATGTGACAAAAATGTGCTATACTATGTCAGAATGACAACGAAGAGGACGAGGGGGGATAGCATGGAACAGTTGACAAACGAAAGCGTTGTCACCGACCTTGCTCGTCAAATCGAACAACGTATGACTCATCCGTATTTGACGAGACACGAGATTGTACCCGCAGTCGACATGCCTTTACTTCGTTGGATGATCGACATGATTGAACTCGAATCGCATCAACATCGACAGCTCGTGCTTGCGACTTATTTTGCCCATCAAGCACTCGAGCTGCACGATCAAGTGAAGGAGTGCCCGAACGGGTCCCTTGAACGGCAACTTAAAGTGCTCGCCGGAGATTACGCCTCGGCTCAATTTTATAAAATATTGGCGATGTTTCCAGCGGACTATAGCAACCGTTTCGGTCGAACCGTGCAGCTTGTGAATGGCGCGAAGTGCACACTCGCCTTGGGGACGGACGTCGCTGTTGTGACGTGGATGGAAGCGAACTTCGGATTAATCAAAACGTTTTCCGAACTGCTAGGTCAATCTTATTTGACATCGTACGGGAAAGAAATCATCGGACAGAAGGCAACAGAACTGCGCCAAGAAAAAAGAGAACAGCTATCGACACTACTCGAGCATGCTGTCGCTTAGAACGGAAAGGGTGTTACGTGTTGCAACCGAAAGAGAAAGAGCAAAAAGTATATGAAGTATTTCAAACGATCTCGCCAAGCTACGATACGATGAACTCGATCATCAGTTTCCGTCTGCATAAATGGTGGCGCAGAGCGACAATGCGGCGCATGCAAGTGTTCCCGGGCGCGAAATGTTTGGACGTTTGCTGCGGGACGGCCGATTGGACGATTCAACTCGCCGAGGCGGCCGGAAACACCGGGGTCGTCAAAGGACTCGATTTTTCTGAAAATATGCTTGCT
Organism: Exiguobacterium sp. SH5S4; assembly: GCF_004337045.1. NCBI lineage: Bacteria > Bacillati > Bacillota > Bacilli > Caryophanales > Exiguobacterium > Exiguobacterium sp. SH5S4. Next base: position 40,260 of record NZ_SJUQ01000002.1, on the reverse strand, counting down.
GTCGGACACGAGAAAGTGGCTGATTATCCGATGATCGAACTCATTCACGGGAACGCGATGGAGTTGCCGTTCGGAGATCATTCATTCGACTATGTGACGATCGGATTTGGCCTTCGGAACGTACCTGATTATATGACGGTCCTCCGGGAGATGCACCGCGTCTTAAAACCGGGCGGGACCGTGGTCTGTCTCGAGACGAGCCAACCGACGGCACCACTATTCAGCGGGCTCTATAAATTTTACTTTGGTTCAGTCATGCCGCTATTCGGCAAAGTGTTTGCCGGGTCGTATGATCAATACAAGTGGCTGCAAGAATCGACGGATCAGTTCCCCGACCGGTTGACGTTAAAGCGCATGTTTGAAGAAGCCGGGTTCGAGCAAGTCGAAGTCAAGGCGTTTTCCGGTGGTGCGTGCGCCATGCACCTAGGAAAGAAGTGGTGAACGATGTCTTTAAAGCGACTTTATCGCCACATGAACCGAGAAATCGAACAGATTGATCGGTTTTTGTCGACGCGGGTCCACACGGAACATCCGGTGATCGAAGCCGCATCGAAACAATTGCTAGATGCCGGGGGGAAGCGGATCCGTCCGGCGTTCGTATTGCTCAGTGCCGGATTTGGGACTGGGAATGATATTCGTCTGACGAAAGTTGCGGCCAGCCTCGAGCTGATTCATATGGCGTCGCTCGTTCACGATGATGTGATCGATGACGCGACGCTGCGCCGCGGAAAACCGACCGTGATGGAACGTTATAACGAGAGCGTCGCCATGTATACCGGTAATACGTTGTTCGGGGAAGCGATTCGGCTCGTGTCCGAAGTCGATTCCCCGGAAGTGATGCAAATCATGGCGGAGACGATGGAACTGATCTGTATCGGCGAGATCAATCAAATTCAAGACCAATATGACTGGGCGCAATCCCCGAAGCGGTACTTGGACCGGATCGCCCGGAAGACGGCACTCTTGATCGAGACGAGTTGCGCGGCCGGGGCCGTCGTCTCCGGGGCGTCACCTGACGTCGTCAAACAACTTCGGTTGTTCGGCTACGATATCGGGATGGCGTTTCAGATGACGGATGATTTGCTCGACTTCACGGCGAAGAGTTTTCAACTCGGTAAGCCCGTCGGTGAGGATTTGAAGCATGGGCATAAAACATTGCCGCTCTTCTATTCATCAGAAGATCCTGTGTTTTATGAGCGGTTACAGCAAGTCACGAACGCCTCGAACGATGAGATGACCCGGACGCTCGTCCGCGAAGTGCAACGGAACGGGACGCTTGAGCGAAGTCAACGCACGATCGATCGTTACGTGAGCCGGGCGATTCAGCGTCTCGATTCACTGCCGGACATTCAGGACAAACGGTCGTTGATTGAGATTGCCGAATATATCGGCAAGCGAAAATGGTGATTCACGCCTTGTAACCCCTTTCAAAAATGAAGGTGACCGTGTAAACTGATAAAGTACATGGTACACACATTGATTTAGGGGGACTAGGGGTATGGAAAAGACATTTTTAATGGTAAAACCTGACGGGGTGAAACGTGGTTTGATTGGGGAAATTATCACACGTTTTGAGCAAAAGGGGTACACGTTGAACCGTCTCGAAATGCTGACGCCGTCAGTTGAGGTTGCAGAATCACACTATGCGGAACATAAGGAAAAACCGTTCTTTGGAGAGCTCGTCGCCTTTTTGACGTCAGGTCCGGTCGTCGCGATGGAGTGGGAAGGCGAAAACGTCGTCGCCGTGTCTCGGTTGATGATTGGCAAGACGAACCCACTCGATGCGCAACCGGGAACGATTCGTGGCGACCTGGCCTCGACAATGTCACAAAACGTCATCCATGGTTCAGACAGCGTGGAAAGTGCCGAGAGAGAATTATCGCTCTGGTTCGCCACTGAAACATCACACGTTTGATGACGATAAAAGGGACGGGGGCCTCCTGTCCCTTTTTCTATTTGCATTAAAGCGCTTTCGTATGTTCGGGCACGACCTGATCTAGGATAAGAGAAAGAATTGAGGTTAGAACTGGTGATAAATGATTATGCGATCTTCGTAAAAAAGTTTTATTTAAAGTCTGGAATCGACTTGAATTTATACAAAGAAGCACAAATGAAAAGACGAATGGTCGCGCTCCGCGAGAAGAAGGGCTACGCCACATTTATCGAGTATTTTAAAGCGATGGAGTCAGACCGAGGTTTGTACGACGAATTTTTAGACCGGATGACGATCAACGTCAGCGAGTTTTATCGAAACCCGGTCCGCTGGCAACAGCTCGAGACGGACGTGTTGCCTGAGCTCATTCGCAGAAGCCAAGGGAAACTCCGGGTCTGGAGCGCGGCTTGTTCGACGGGAGAAGAACCGTATTCACTTGCGATGTTATTGTCGAAGCATTTGTCACCCGCCCAGTTCACGATCACAGCAACTGACCTAGATGACTTGGTGATCGAAAAAGCGAAACAAGGCAAGTATCATGAACGGGCGCTCGTCGATTTGCCGCCTGAGTTTCGAGATCGTTATTTCACCCGTCGAGATGACGACTATTTTGTCTCGGACGAGATTAAAAAACTCGTGACGTTCAAAAAGCATAACTTGCTCGCTGACGTCTACGAACGTAACTTTGACTTGATCGTCTGTAGAAACGTTTTGATTTACTTTACGGAAGAGGCGAAAGAGAAAGTGTACAAGTCGTTCCACCGCTCGCTTCGTCCGGGCGGGGTCCTCTTCGTCGGAGGGACTGAACAAATCTTCCAGCCGAAGCGTTACGGATACAAGATGAAACAAAGTTTCTTCTACGAAAAATTTGAGGAGTGAGGTGGCGCATATGCGTTATTTGACAGCGGGAGAGTCACACGGACCGGGATTGACCGTCATCATCGAAGGAGTCCCGGCCGGCTTAAGCGTCGACGTCGAGGCAATCAACAGCGAGTTAGCGAAACGTCAGTCGGGCTACGGCCGTGGACGCCGAATGCAAATTGAATCAGACAAAATCGAGGTGAGGGCTGGGGTTCGTCATGGGATGACGACCGGAGCCCCTGTTTCGTTTTGGATTGAAAACAAAGACCATGCGCATTGGCGGAACGTCATGCAGGCAGAGCCGGTCGACGACGAGTTTGAAATCAAGCGCCGGGTCGTGCGGCCTCGTCCGGGACATGCTGACCTTGTCGGCGGTCTCAAGTATGACCACCGAGACCTTCGGGACGTGCTCGAACGTTCGAGTGCCCGGGAGACGGCGGCCCGCGTCGCTGTCGGTGCGCTCAGCAAGCAGTTGCTCGACGCAGTCGGCATGTCGCTCGTCAGCTATGTGAAAGTGATCGGCGGCATCGAGTCCGCGCCGAAGCACTACGCAGCACTCGAAGAACTTCGGACCGTCATCGAAGCGTCACCTGTACGCACGACTGACGAAACGTCCGGTGAAGCGATGATGCGTTTGATTGATGAAGCGAAAGCGGCCGGGGATTCGCTCGGTGGCGTCGTCTGCACCGAAGTGCATGGCGTCATCCCAGGGTTAGGTTCTTACGTTCAATATGATCGCAAGCTCGATGCGGCCATCGCCCGCGCCGTCATGAGCGTCAACGCCATCAAAGGGGTTGCCTTTGGCGATGGATTTGACATGGCGTATCGTCCAGGATCGGAAGTGATGGACCCGATCGCCTATGACGAGTCCGGGTATACGAGACTGAGCAACCATTTAGGCGGTTTTGAAGGAGGGATGACGACCGGGATGCCGATCGTCTGCAGTGCCGTGATGAAGCCGATTCCGACGCTCTACAAACCGCTGCAATCGGTCGATATCGATACGAAACAGCCGTTCCTCGCTCAAATCGAACGAAGTGACGCTTGTGCCGTCCCGGCTGCGTCACTCGTCGTCGAGGCGGTCGTCGCGTTCGAACTCGCGCGTGAGTTGTGTGAGACGTTCGGACACGACACCGTCAAACGAATTCAGTCGCGGGTCGAGTCGTATCGTGAGGAAATCCGGTCGTGGTGACGATTCATGTTGACGCATCAGTCCCTTATGACGTGTCGATTGAGCACAGCGACGCCTGGTTGGACCGCGTGGATTATTTCACGGCCTGCTCGACGGTATGGGTCATTACAGACCGGACGGTGGATGCGCTACACGGTAAGGTGTTCAAACAACGCCTAGCCGGCATCCATCCGCAGATCGTTTGGTCGGTCGTCACGCCGGGTGACGGCTCGAAATCACTCGAGACCGTTGAAAAACTCGTGACAGACGGGTTGACCGCACGTTGTGACCGCGACACGCTCGTCGTCGCTTTTGGCGGGGGCATGATTGGGGATTTGGCCGGTTTTCTCGCGAGTGTGTATATGCGAGGGGTCCGTTACATCCAAGTACCGACGACGGTGCTCGCCCATGATTCAGCGATCGGCGGCAAAGTCGCCGTCAACCACCCGTTGTCTAAAAATGCGATCGGTGCGTTTTATCAACCGATCGGTGTGCATTATAACGTGTCCCGTCTCGAGACGCTGAGCAATCGTGACGTCTTGAGCGGGCTCGGTGAGTTGATTAAACATGCTTACTTGTCACGTTACGTCCTCGCTGCTTCATTCGAGGACGAACTGTTTCAGGCGTTGTCCGGTGGTGCGCTAGACTGGGAAATGTGGCTTGCGCGCGGGATTGAAGTGAAACGTGTCGTCGTCGAGGCAGACGAACGGGAACACGGTGTCCGGGCGTGGCTCAATTTTGGTCATACGTTCGGGCACGCTTTAGAGTCGGTCGAACGGTATCGGCTGTCGCACGGGGAGGCGGTGCTGTACGGCATGGTATACGCCTTTCTCGTCGGAGGGGATACGGATCGGGCCAGTAAGCTCGCCGCTTGGATGCGGGCGCGCCGCGTCAGCCCGGTTGAATGGAAACCGTTCGAGACGTATTTGACGGTGATGGGGCTCGATAAGAAAAATCGGGATGGACAAGTCCGTTTCGTGTTGCTCGGTGAAGCGGCTACCGTTGAGGCGGTGCCGTCCGAGCGGCTTGCTGAAGCATACATACAGTTGAAAGGGTGGTTCTGATGGGGTTGAATGGATTGATTCGCGTACCGAGTGATAAGTCGATCACGCACCGCGCGATCTTATTCGGTGCGATAGCGAGCGGGGAGACGGTCGTCATGAATCCGCTCCTTGGGGCAGATTGCCGTTCGACGATCGATGCGGTCCGTAGTCTCGGGGCAAGCGTCGAAGAACTCGACGAGCGGCTCCGGATCGAAGGCGTCGCGTCAGTCGTTCCGGCCACGCTTGACTGCGGGAATTCGGGGACGACGATGCGCCTGCTCTCTGGTCTCGTCTCCGGGTACTCGGGTGAGTTCACGCTCGTCGGAGACGACTCGCTCTCGAAACGGCCGATGCGTCGCATCACCGAACCGCTTCGACAGATGGGGGCCGACATCGACGGCGAATTCGCGCCTGTTCGGATCAAGGGTCGGCGCTTGAGCGGGATCGATTACACGTTACCGGTCGCGAGCGCGCAAGTGAAGTCGGCTGTCCTATTGGCCGGTCTTCGCGCTGACGGGACGACGATTGTCCGTGAACCGATGCTGTCACGCGACCATACGGAACGGATGTTGCCACTGTTTGGTGGACGCGTCGAGATCACGAACGAAGATGGCGTGCGGACGATCCGGCTATCGCCAAGTCACCTCGACGGGGCGACGGTCGACGTGCCAGCCGACCCGTCGTCGGCTGCTTTCTTCTGGGCTGGGGCCGCCATCGTCCCAAACAGCCGTGTGACGACGACCGACGTCTGTTTGAACGAGACGAGAATCGGCTTTTTACGAACACTTGAGCGCATGGGGGCGAACGTCGAAATCACTCGGCTGCGACCACTCGGGGAAGAGACGGTCGGAGATGTGACGGTGACGACGAGCGAACTTCAAGGGGTGACGCTCGAAGGCGAGGCCATCCCACGACAAATTGATGAACTCCCGCTCTTCGCTCTTGTCGCGTCGCAGGCGTCGAGCCCGTCAGTCGTAAAGGATGCGGGTGAACTGCGTGTGAAAGAGACCGATCGGATCAAGACGGTCGCGAGCGAGCTCGCGGCGCTCGGTGTCGATATCCGCGAGACCGAAGACGGGTTCAGCGTTTTCCCGAGCCGGCTTCAGGCTGGTCATGTGTCCTCGCATTCGGACCATCGTCTATCGATGATGCTACAAGTGGCAGCTTTACTGATCGACGAACCCGTCATCATTGACGGGATCGAAGCCTCTGAAATCAGTTACCCTCATTTTCGTGACGATTTACAACGGCTCGGTCGTGAGATAGAATAACGGCAATACCTGAAAGTGGTAGGAGGAAATTAATTATGTTAGACGAATCAGTGTTAAACCATATAATCGAGATGCTCGAAAAAGGCGAGACCGAGCACGCCTTGGCGCACCTTGAAGCGCTTGAGACAGAAGGCTCGGACGAAGATCGGTTGGCGATTGCCGACTTGTATCTCGAACTTGGCCTCGCCGACCGGGCTGTGAATTTACTAGCAGCACTGTATGTCGACTACGCGGGCAACCCGCACGTGGCGCTGTCGCTCGCTGAAGCGTATCTCGACAGCGACCGGGAAGAAGAAGCGATTGCCGTCCTTGAAACGATCGATGCGAGCGACAAAGAGGCGCACATGAGAAGTCTCGTCTTGTTAGCTGATTTGTATCAATCACAAGGACTTGACGAAGTCGCGGTCAAAAAATTGATGGAAGCGTTACAGGCGAATCCGGACGAGCCGCTGCTCGTCTATGGGCTGGCCGAACTATACGCCTCGATCGGTTCGTTTGAACAGGCGGTACCGCTCTATGCGCGCTTACCGCACTTGCGATTGCCCGAAGAGCTCGACTATCAAGCCGATTACGCCGAAGCACTGACGATGATCGGCTCGTTCGAAGAAGCGCTCGATGAATTCGAGAAGACAGAGAACCGCAATCTGAACACCGTGTTCGGACATGCGATGACGGCCCACCGTATCGGGCGTGATGAGGTCGCCATCAAACAGTTCGAAGAGCTCCGCTTGATGGACCCTGACTTTACATCGCTTTACTTGCCGTATACGGAAGCGCTCGAGGAACTCGGTCGCATCGATGAAGCGCTCGAAGTGATCGATCAAGGGATCGACCGTGACGACTATAACGATGAGCTGCGCACCGTCAAAGCGAAGCTGTTCTTGAAGCAAGGCCGCACAGACGAAGCGGTCAATGAACTTCGCGAAGCGCTCGCCTTGAACCCGGAATCGCTTCAAGCGACCGAACTGCTGTTGTCAATCTTGTTCGAAGCGGGAGACATGGAAGCCGTGCTCGAGACGATCGATGCGCTCGAGGAGCACTCGACGTCGACGCTCATGACGTGGTACAAGGCGAAAGCCGCCTATGAACTCGAGGACTATGAGCAGGCCGTCAATCTATACACCTCGATCGAACAAGTTTATAAAGAGGACGTGTCATTTTCGACTGAATGGGCTACACTATTGGTAGAAGAAGGACAGCGTGACAAGGCGCAGCGTGTGCTCGAGCAAACGCTTGCGCTCACCGTGGATATGATCGACCGCCAAATTCTCGAAGAGCGGATCGACTTGTTGACGGATCGCGATTAATCAATATAAAGGAGATGGGGTCATATGGTCGAGCGGAAAAAGAATTTTTTAAAGCGATTCCTCGCTCATCATACGCTTCGTAAGCGAGAGGCCAAATGGATCATTGATTATTGGCTTAGACATCCTGAAAAACTTGGGAACGTTCATTTCGTGACGAACGCCTCGGTTTCACCGCGCAGCCTCGTCATGACGGCGTACGGCTTCGAAGGGGAACCGTTCCGTTACCGACGAGGTGACCTCATCACGGTCAATCCGGAAAAGGCGTACCATGACATTCGGCTCCACGACGGGACGATTTATGTCGAACTTAACTTTCAAGGGATGATGATTGATGAGAGTTGGATCGACATCGTCGAGCTCAATCCGTTTGAGCCTGTCGCCGAGATTAAAGACGAAGTGACGAACTCGGCCCAGACGGTCATTCGAGCATCGGTCGCCCAGTTCGAGGAAGAGCGTCTGCTCGTCGAGATCGACGAGGCGCTTGATCGCCGGGACGAGAAGCTGTTTCGTAATTTGACGAGCAAACTTCATCAAGTGAGAGCATCGAAATTATTTTAGAAAAAACAAGCGCTTCCGTTATGGGAAGCGCTTGTTTTTTGGTATATTAATGACGTAGGAATACACAATAATTTCACATTTCGTTCATAACTTTCGAGAGGAAGCGAATGTAGGTACGCTACAATGGACATGATGATGTATGTCTTCTAAAGAGAGGAGGAGGAAGATGAGGTTCGATGGCATGGATGCGTTGAAATCGCTGACCGAACGCCAATACGTCGATACGCTCATCGTCCCACTCGTCGAACTGGCGTTTGATGAGGAGATGGTGCGTAAAGCCGAAAGCTACGAGGTCGTCCAAGCGGTGGCGCTTGAAACCGAACGACAGCTGTCTGGACGGACGATGCTGAATCCGACGCTTAGCTATCTCGATGTCGAGGCCGGGTATGAACTTGCACGCGCAGTCATGACAAAAGCAACGACGGCCGGGTTTACCCACGTGTTGTTCATCTCTTCAGACGTTCGCTTCAAAGCGTTCGAGTTACCGGTCATATTCGTTCCGCCGCTTGCCTTGAAAGGCATGTCGGGGGAGCAGTCGCACACGATGGTCCAAAATTTTGCGACACAAGTCATTACAGAGCTTTCGGGCCGTTGGATGGCGACATGAAGCGGTTGACGTAGAGGTTTTATTGATATACTATTTTGGTGAGTGAGAAATTTTTGTGAAGAATGCATAAAGAATTATGGGGTTATGCACACGAATGAGGGGGGAACGAAATGGCTCAAAATGGGTCAAAAGTCACACGCCGTCAGTTCTTAACGTATACGTTAACTGGTGTAGGTGGCTTTATGGCGGCAACATTGATCAGTCCGATGGTCAACTTTGCGATCGATCCGGTCTTGAAAAAATCGGGTGCGGGCGACAAAGTGAAGGTCATGAGTCTTGACGACATCACGACTGAGCCGCAACGTGTCGACTTTAAAAAACAAACGCAAGACGCTTGGTATGAATTTGAAGAAACACTTTCAGCATGGGTGTTCAAAGACGAGAACGGTGAAGTAGTTGCACTCTCTCCAATCTGTACGCATCTTGGCTGTCAAGTAGCTTATGGTGGAGATCCGACAAGACCGTCAGAATTTTTCTGTCCGTGTCACTTCGGACGTTACGAAAAAGACGGAACGAACATTCCGGGTACACCTCCGACATCACCGCTGGCACGCTATGAAAAAGAAGAAAAAGACGGCTTCCTATACTTAGGCAGTCCAGTCGCACAGTTGTGAGAGGGGGAAATAGTCGATGTTACAAAAAATTTATGATTGGGTCGATGAACGCGTCGACATCACGCCGTTATGGCGCGACATCGCTGACCATGAAGTACCGGAACACGTCAACCCTGCCCATCACTTTTCAGCATTTGTTTATTGCTTCGGCGGTCTGACATTTTTCACGGTCGTGATTCAAATTCTGTCAGGGATGTTCTTGACGATGTACTACGTTCCAGATATCATCAATGCCCACGCATCGGTGTATTATTTACAAAACGAAATCGCACACGGACAAATCGTTCGTGGGATGCACCATTGGGGCGCATCGGTCGCGATCGTCATGTTGTTCTTACACACGCTCCGCGTGTTCTTCACCGGGTCGTATAAGAAACCACGCGAACTCAACTGGGTCGTCGGAGTCCTCTTGTTCTTCGTCGTCTTGGCGCTCGGTCTTACAGGTTACTTGTTACCTTGGGATATGAAAGCGTTGTTCGCAACGAAAGTTACGCTTCAAATTGCCGAAAGTGTTCCTGTCATTGGTGGAATCGCCAAGACCCTTCTCGCCGGTGGTGAGATCGTCGGGGCACGGACGCTCACGAACTTCTTCGCCATTCACGTCTTCTTCTTACCGGCGGCCTTGTTCGGACTCCTCGGAGCCCACTTCCTGATGATTCGTAAACAAGGAATATCTGGACCGCTATAAGCCGATTCGAAGACAAAAAGGAGGAGAAACGATATGCATCGCGGTAAAGGGATGAAATTTGTAACCGACTCTCGAGTAGGAATCGGGAATCGGAAACAAAATATTGCAAAAGACTATTCTGAATATCCAGGACGCACAGAAGCGTTCTGGCCGAACTTCTTGCTTAAAGAGTGGATGGTCGGTTCGGTCTTCTTGATCGGATTCATCGCCTTGACGATCGTCGAGGCAGCACCGCTCCAAAACATCGCCGATCCAACGAACACGTCATACATTCCGTTACCGGACTGGTATTTCTTGTTCTTGTATCAATTGCTCAAGTATCAATTCGCGGCGGGGGACTGGATCCTTCTTGGAACGGTCATCTTGCCTGGGGTCGCGTTCACGGCGCTCTTGATCGCACCGTGGCTCGACCAAGGAATCGAGCGCAGGCCGGCCAAACGACCGGTCGCGATCAGCTTCATGCTGCTCGGGATTCTCTCGATCATGTACTTGACGTGGGAATCTGTTCAAACGACGCATTGGGATCAAGTTCATGAGCAAGGAATCTTAGTCGTACCGGGTGAAGGTCCGGAAATCGACACAGCCGCACCTGGCTATGAGATTTATGCAGCCCAGTCTTGTGTGAACTGCCACGGTCAAAACCTCGAGGGCGGGGCGGCAGCTCCAGGACTCATCGGAACGGCCTACACGGCTGAAGAGATCGCGGAGATCGCGGTCAACGGTGTCGGCACGATGCCGGCCGGTCAGTGGGACGGTTCGGATGAAGACCTCCAAGCCATGTCCGAGTTCCTCGCCTCATACGGTGAAGGCGGCGAAAATAACCAGTAAGCAATCGAGTGTAGTCCCCTATGGGCTACACTCTTTTACTTATCGGTCACGCAAGCTACAATAAAGAAAAAAAGGACGGAATGATTTCATGAACTATACGCTGTTGCTTCCCTTTCTAAAACATAAAGCCGTGTTAACATTCCTCTTCATCGTCAATCTGCTCGGCACGATTTACGGATACGTCTGGTATGAACCGCAGCTTCGCGACACGCCGCTCATCTATTGGCCGTTCGTACCGGACAGCCCGACGGCGTCACTATTTTTCACAATCGTCCTGGCGCTGTGGCTGCTCAAGAAAAGCTCACCGCTCATCGAGACACTCGCCTTCATCACACTCGTCAAATACGGGGTCTGGGCCGTCGTCATGAACGTCTTGTTTCTCATGAAGCTAGGAGACGACGCGGATACGTTCATCGTGCTCATGGCCGTCATGCTCATGCTGTCTCACGGTGCGATGGCGGTCCAGGCGTTTCTATACGCCCCGTTCATGCGTTGGACCGTGTCGTCGTTCGTCTTGACGCTCATCTGGGTCATCCATAACGACGTCGTCGACTACGTACTCGGACAATGGCCGCGTTATCCGTCGCTCGCCGAGCATATTATGTGGATCGGCTACGGGTCGTTCTGGTTGACGGGAATATGTTTTTTTGTGGGATACCGACTCATCCTGCGCGCTTCGCTTGATAATAAGTTCATAAGAATGTAAAATCTAGATATCAAATATACGCAGAGGTGATATAGAAAATGTCATTAGGTGGCTATATTTTCTATCTCGCGCTGATCATGCTCATCCCGTTATGGGCCCAGATGCGAGTGAAAAGTACGTACAAAAAGTTTTTACAACAACCACTTCAAAGCGGTGTCACCGGCGCTCAAGTCGCTGACTTCATCATGAAACAAAACGGTGTACACGATGTCCGCATCGAGATGGTCGACGGTTTGATGAGTGACCATTACGACCCGACACATAAAGTCGTCCGCTTGTCGCGCGAAGTGTATCAAGGATCAACGATTTCGTCGGCAGCGATCGCGGCCCATGAGATCGGCCACGTCGTCCAAGACGCGACGGACTATAAGATGATGCGTGTCCGCCATCGGCTCGTGCCGGTCGTGAACATCACGTCAAACTTGTCGTTCCCGCTGCTCATAGGAGGTTTCCTCTTAGGTGCGATGGGACTCGCCCAGCTCGGTGTCGTCATGATGCTCGGGGCGGTCTTGTTCCAACTCGTCACGCTCCCGGTCGAATTTGACGCCTCGAAACGCGCCATGACCGAACTGACGAGCCACGGGATCGTGACGGCGACGGAAGAGTCAGGTGCCCGTAAAGTGTTGAACGCGGCTGCTTGGACTTATGTCGCAGCGACACTTGTCGCGGTTGCCGAACTGATCCGTCTCGCACTGATCGTCTTTATGCCACGTGATGAATAGAATCGATCCCGTCGACTGACGGGATTTTTTTGTATGAGGAGGGTAATTGTATGGCAAAACCACAGTTGACGAAGTCAGGCCGTCTTCGTCTCATCGAACAGCTCGAGTCGCTCCGCGGAAGCGGTCGGAGCGAGGCGCTCGAACGAGTGAAGACGGCGCGCAAATTTTGTGACTTTAGAGAAGACGTGACGTACTTTGAGGCGATCCGGGAACAGGAGCGCATCGAGGCGAAAATTGTTGAACTCGAGCGCGTGCTTGCCGACGCGATGATCGAGGAAGATGCGCCAACGGATCGCGTCGGTTTCGGAGTGGAGGTATGGATCCGGGAACTGCCGGACGGTGAGGAGGAGACGTATCGGATCGTCGGTGAGCTCGAGGCTGATTTGGCGAACGGGACGATCTCGGTCTCGTCCCCGCTCGGAAGCGGCTTGATCGGAAAACGAGTCGGGGAGACGGCTAGTATCGATTCGCCGGGCGGTGCCCTTTACTTTGAAATCAAACGGATCGAACGATGATAAAACGAAGTGGAGACAGAACGAGCCGGTTTTTTCCAATGAGAAGAGGCCACCTAGAGCAAACAAGTCGCTCTAGGTGGCCTCTTTCTTATCAATCTATTAGGTGATGACTCAATCTTATTTCAAGTTTAACATGTCTTTGAAAACTAAAATTGTCCATTGAAGTCGCGTGGAACAACTGAGGTTAATATTTTCTTATCTGAGTTTTTCTTAGACTCGTAAGAGATAATATACTCTTCATCCTCGTTCAGTAAAGCCCATATACTAACGTCAGCAATGTAAACTTTCTTCTCGTTTGCGAGTATGATCCATTGCTCTGTCTCAGACTGGTCTTTCGTAGTAACCTTTACTTTCTCAGTCACGGAGATCACCGAGCTATCCATAAATACATAAGTCGTAAACACTAAGACCAATATTACAAATAGTGAGGAGATAAAGATCGCTTTTTTCATCATACTGGATTACCAAAGATCATATTAGAAATATACGACTTCATACAACGAGCGTGTCTTTTCAAAATATAACCTCCCTCTGAAATGTGTAGACCACCATACTATCCTACCGCGCAGCAATTGGTGTGCGCTATATGGAGAACTATGGATGAACTATATCTCGTCCAATAAGGAGAAGAGAAACACAACTTAGCTTCAAATTTGGTGTGATTTATTTCAAAGGAACGCGATTCTCGTCGAACGTGAATCCTTCGCCGCCGACTTCGTATACGTGATGGAACGTGACGAAAGCGTGCGGGTCGATCTGTTTGACGATCGTCTTGAGGCGGTTGACCTCGTTGCGTCCGACGACGACGTAAATCACTTCGAGCTCTTTATTCGAATAGCCGCCTTTCGCGAGCAGGCGGGTCGTCCCGCGGTTCATCGTCGCGTGGATGCCGTCGGCGATGGCGGTCCGGTGGTCGCTGATGATCATCGCGGCCTTACCGGCATATGTGCCTTCCTGCATCGAATCGATGACGCGGGCGCCGATATAGACGGCAAGGAGCGTATACATCGCCTCGCGGATGTCGAGATACGTCAAACTGAGGACGATGACGAAAAAGTCGAACACGAGGAACGTCTTGCCGATCGACCAACCGACGTAACGTTGGACGAGGCGAGCGATAATATCGATGCCCCCGGTCGTCCCGCCGTTGTTGAAAATGATGCCGAGACCGACGCCGATGAACAGACCGGCGAATAAACTCGCGAGCACCATGTCATCGGTCAAATCGATGACGAGGTTCGAGTACTTGGCGATCAGCCCATACCAGAGCGAAAAGCTGAACGTCCCGACGAGCGTATAGATGAACGTCGTCCGCCCGAGCAGCTTGTAGCTGACGAAGAAGAGCGGCAGATTGAGTGCCAAGTTCGTGATCGATGGCGACCAACCGAACAAGCCGCGCAGAATCAACGTGATCCCGGTGAAACCGCCTTCGGCCAAGTTGTTTTGGACGTTAAAATGAAACACGCCGAACGCAAAAATGAATGAACCGATGAGAATAAAGAATATATTGCGAAACCGAATCGGTAATTGTACCGTCATGTGGTTCACCTCCCATCCATAAGCGTACTCGAAAAACCTGTGGATTGCCTACCCTGAACATATGACATTCGACAGTGAGTCCGATATACTTTTCACAGAAGAGGTGATTTTTTATGAAAATAGTAGCAATCGGGGCCCATCCGGACGATATCGAAATCGGCATCGCTGGCATGACGGCCCAGTGGACGGGTGATCACATCCCAGTCCTGTACGTCGATTTGACGCGGGCCGAACTGTCGTCGAACGGCGATGTCGTCACGCGGGCACAGGAAGCGGCAACAGCCGATAGAATTCTCGGCGTCCGTCGCATCAATCTCGGTTTCCCTGACCGTGGCCTGCTCGGGACAGCCGACCAAATTGAAGCGCTCGTCCGCTTGATCCGGACCGAACGACCGACGCATCTGCTCTATCCGTACGGCGTCGACCGCCATCCCGACCACGGGGCGTGCGCCCGTCTCGTCGAAGAGGCGTTGTTCAACGCCGGGATTCGCAAATATATGCCCGACGTCCCGGCTTACCGTCCGGACAGCGTCTATCAATACATGATCAACGCCCACGTGCGACCGGACGTCTGCATCGACATCACGGCGACGATCGATAAAAAAGTGGACGCGTTGACGTCATACGCGAGTCAGTTCACACCTGTTGACGGCGTCGACACACCGTTGACCGATGCGTACGTCGACCGCGTCGTCGCGCGCGACCGTCACTTCGGTAGCTTGATCGGCACGGACTACGCCGAAGGGCTCATGACCGTCAAACCGTACGTCGTCACGCGGGCGGGTGAGCTCGCATGAAGCTACGTATCGGAGTCCTCTGTTATCCGTCGGTCGGAGGTTCAGGCATCCTCGCGACCGAGCTCGGGATGAAACTCGCCGACCGGGGGCACGACGTCCATTTCATCACGTCGAGCATCCCGTTCCGGTTGAATGCGTATCATCCGAACATCACGTTCCACCAAGTCGAGATCAACCAGTACTCGGTGTTCCGCTATCCGCCGTACGATATCACGCTCGCCTCGAAGATTGCGAGCGTCATCCGTGCGTTCGGCCTCGACGTCATCCACGCGCACTATGCGGTGCCCCATGCGGTTTGTGCCGCGCTCGGACGCGAGATGGCCGAGAGCAAGACGCCGATCGTTTCGACGCTCCACGGCACCGACATTACGGTGCTCGGGGAAGATGAAGAATTGAAACCGGCGATCCTGTACGGTTTACGCCAGTCGGACGCGATCACGGCCGTGTCCGACAGTTTGAAGCGCGAGACGCTTGAGCGGATCGATGCCAACCTTGAGATCGATGTCATCCATAACTTTATCGACGAATCGGTTTATCAGCCGCAAGCCGAGCCGTCGCTCCGTGAACGTTACGGCTTGTCAGCAGCCGACCGCGTCGTCATCCATATCTCGAACTTCCGGCAAGTGAAGCGGATCGACCTTGTGCTCGAGGCGTTCCAGCGGATGAGCGTCCCGGGCAAGAAGTTGCTCCTCGTCGGTGACGGACCGCTCATGGGGGCGATGCGTCGACTCGTGAGCGAGATGGCGCTCGAAGACAGTGTCATCTTCGCCGGTAAACAAGAACAAGTCGCGGCGTTGTTGTCGATCAGTGACGTCCATCTTCTGTTGTCGGACAAAGAGGCGTTCGGTCTCGTCGCTCTAGAGGCGTTAGCGACAGGCGTCCCATCGGTCGTCAGCGATGCCGGGGGCTTGCCGGAAGTGATCACGGACGGAGCGGACGGTTTTGTCGTCGCGCGCGGCGACGTCACAGCGGCCACGACCGCGCTCGAAGCGATCTTGCTCGACGATGCGCTCCATGCGAAACTGCGTGCCGGCGGTCTCGTGAAAGCGAGACAGTTCGCGTCTAAAGACATCGTCACGCAATATGAACGACTATACGAACAGGTGGTGCGCCGATGACAGAATGGGAATATGCAAAACAAATCATAAAAAAAATCAACGACCACGGGGGCGAGGCGTACATCGTCGGCGGTGCCGTTCGTGACTACGTGCGCGGCACGCTTCCCGACGACATCGATATCGCGACGTCGTTGTTGCCGGAAGACGTCATGAAACTGTTCCCGAAATCGGTCCCGACCGGAATCGATCACGGGACGGTCACGGTCATCCTCGACCATCATCCGTTCGAGGTGACGACGTTCCGTTCGGAAGGGACGTATTCGGACTCGCGACGCCCGGACCACGTCTCGCTCGGCGTCACGCTCGAAGAGGACATGTTGCGCCGCGACTTCACGATGAACGCGATGGCGTTCCATGACGGCAACGTCGTCGACTTGTTCGGCGGCCGGCTCGACCTCGAGGCGCAGATCATCCGGACCGTCGGGAGCCCGTACGAACGGTTCGGGGAAGACGCGCTCCGGATCATGCGCGCGTTTCGGTTCATGTCCCAGCTCGACTTCACGCTCGCTGATGATGTGCGGAGCGCGGCGCGGACGCTCGGCCACAAATTGCAAGACATCGCGATGGAACGCATCGCCATCGAGTTCGAGAAGTTGATGACGGGACCTGCTTACCGCAGGGCGCTGACCGACCTTGTCGAGCTCGGCATCCATCAGTACTTACCGGACGTGTCCAAACAGCTCGTCCGTCGTGTCATCGCCGACAGGCGGGCACCGGTCAACGCGGTCGGAGGCTGGGCGCTATTCGTCTATCACGCCGGGGACATCCGTTGGCTCACGCCATGGAAGCGTTCGAACGCCTTGAAGCGGGAAGCGGGCGTATTGGCCAACCTGTTCGACTCCGGGCTCGATACGTTCACCGTGTATGAGACGGATCAAGCGACGCTCGAGACGTATTTGCGGATGACCGGGAGCACGGAATCGTCCGACGCCTTGAAACGTGTGCTCCCGATCCAGTCACGGCGGGAGCTCCGGTTCGACGGTCGCGATGCGCTACAGGTCGGGGCGAGCGGCGCACGGATCAAGCACTTGCTCGCCGACCTCGAACGGCGCGTCGTCCTCGGCGAGTTAGCCAATGAGGAACAAACGTTACGAGAGGAGGCGATCATGTGGCTTCAACGAGAGGAAAGGTCTTAAACTTGCTCCAGGACGGGGCGGTCTGGAGCGGACAAGAATTGGCCCGCCAATTAAATATTTCACGTACCGCCATTTGGAAACATATCGAGACGTTAAAACAAGACGGTTACGACATCGAAACGATCCCGCGTAAAGGGTATCAACTGTTCGGACGGACGGACCGACTCGATGAACCGGCGTTCGTCTCGTTTCGGCACGGCCGGTTCGGGCAACACGTCTACGCCTACGACCAAGTCGACACGACGCAGCGCATCGCCCACGAACTCGCCCAAAAAGGGGCGCTTGAAGGGACGCTCGTCATCAGCGAAGAACAGACGGCAGGGCGCGGCCAACTCGGGCGCAGTTGGCACAACCCGAGCCACGTCAATATCGCGGCTAGTATCATCCTTCGTCCGGCGCTGCCGATTCGGGAAGCGTCGAAGCTGACGCTCATGGCGGCGAGCGCCTTCGCCCGGTCGCTAAGGCAACAAGGCGTCCCGGCATTTATCAAATGGCCGAACGACCTTCTCGTGAACGGGAAGAAGATCGGCGGGATTTTGACCGAGATGCAAACTGAAGGCGACCGCATCCAAGCCGTCATCCTCGGCTTCGGATTGAACGTCAATACGGAGTCGATCCCGACTGACCTGGTTCACCGGGCGACGTCGATCAAATTGGAGACCGGCGTCGCGTTGCGCCGCAGTGAAGTGCTCGCCGATCTATTGGCCGAGCTCGAGACCGAATATGACGCGTTGCTCGAATCCGGGTTCGGCCCGGTCCGCGACAACTGGCTAGAGCACGCCGCTTATTTGAATGAAGAAGTGACGTTGACCGCCTCGGGGGAGTCTAAACGCGGTATCATGCGCGGCATCTCAGAACAGGGGGCGCTCCTGCTCGAGCGTCATGGTGCCATCGAAGCCATCTATTCCGCTGAAATCGCAGTCTGGAATGATTGATGGAAACGTATTCGTGGTCTATAATGAACGTGTCGGACGCTATCGCAAGAAGTGTACCGGAATTGCAGACCGTCGTTTTAGTTAATTGTCTGCCTTGATCATTTTGACAGGGACAGAAGGACACTCAACCTTGAGTTCGTTTTCGTGCGCCTTCTTGCCAATCGTGTAAGAAGGCGTTTTTCCTTTCCTGTCTCCACATTTAGGAGGAGAACATATGCATACGATGACTTCATTATTGAAAAAGATGAAGCAAGAAGAGAAATTGGTCATGTTGACCGCTTACGATTATCCGTCGGCGAAACTGGCCGAAGCGGCGGGAGTGGACATCATCCTCGTCGGAGACTCACTAGGAATGGTCGTGCTCGGTTACGACTCGACGATTCCGGTGACGATTCATGATATGGTCCACCATGCCAAAGCGGTGCGCCGCGGGGCGAAGGACACGTTCGTCGTCGTCGATATGCCATTTGCGACGTATCACGGTGATTTCGACCGAACGCTTCAAGCGGCGGCGACATTGTTCCAAGACGGACATGCCGACGCCATCAAACTTGAAGGGGCGGGCGAAGTGCTCGAGACGATCGAACGATTGACGAAAGTCGGCATGCCTTGTGTCGCCCACCTCGGGCTCACACCACAATCGGTCGGTGTGCTCGAAGGCTATAAGGTCCAAGGGAAGTCACTTGAGGATGCCGAGCAACTGATCAACGACAGCCTCGAGGCCGAACGGGTCGGGGCCAAAATGCTCGTCCTCGAGTGCGTGCCGCATCAACTCGCCAAAAAAATCGCCGAAGCGCTTCACATCCCGGTCATCGGGATTGGTGCCGGTGCCGACGTCGACGGCCAAGTACTCGTCTATCACGACGTCTTGAAGTATGGGGTCGACCGTCTCCCGAAATTCGTCGAGGCTTACGCCGATGTGAACGCGGTCGCGACGAGTGCCATCGGCTCTTACGTTCAAGCGACGAAAGACGGCTCGTTCCCGCTCGAACGCCACACGTTCACGATGGATGAGACGCTGCTCGACACGTTGTACGGTGGCAAAGCATGAGGATCGTCACCGATCCGATGTCGTTACGTGAAACTCTGTCCGACGGGTTGACCGTCGGCTTTGTGCCGACGATGGGTTACCTGCATGAAGGACACTTGAGTCTCGTCGAGGCGGCCAAACGCGAGAACGATCGCGTCGTCATGAGCATCTTCGTTAATCCGACCCAATTTGGGCCGAATGAAGACCTTGATCGTTATCCGAGAGATTTTGAACGGGACGAACAGTTGGCGCGAGAAGCGGGGGTAGACGTACTATTTTATCCGGATACCGCGACGATGTATCCGCTCGATATGGCGCGCGTGACGGTGCGTACCGGAGCCGACGTCTTATGCGGCGCCAGCCGGCCCGGTCATTTTGACGGTGTGTTGACGGTCGTCTCAAAACTGTTCAACTTGGTGCGGCCGACGCGTGCTTACTTCGGCTTGAAGGACGCCCAACAAGTCGCACTGATCGAGGGATACGTTCGGGACTATTTCGTGCCGGTCGAGATTATCCGCTGTCCGATCATTCGTGAGGACTCGGGACTCGCCAAGTCGTCACGTAACGTCTACTTGTCTGAAACGGAACGGATTGACGCGAGCGACATCAATCGAGCACTCATCGAGGCGCGTGACGCGTTGACTGAAGGGGACGCGATCACGTCGGTACAAGAACGGCTCGTCGAACGGCTGTCGGCAATCCCGAACAGTACGATCGACTATGTCGAACTAGTCGACTATCCGACGCTTTCGCACGTGACAGACTCGTCGACAGAACTGTTGATTGCAGTGGCGGTGCAGTTTGAACGCGCCCGCTTGATTGATAATACGATTTGGAAGAGAGGGTGAATCAAATGATTCGAACATTTATGCACGCCAAGCTACACAAGGCGACCGTGACCGAGGCGAATTTACACTACGTCGGCTCGATTACGATTGATGAGGATTTGATGGACGCGGTCGGGATTATGGAAAATGAGCACGTCCACATCACGAACAACCATAACGGCGCCCGCATTGAGACATACGTCATCAAGGGTGAGCGCGGTTCAGGCGTCATCTGCCTAAACGGGGCGGCGGCCCGCCATTTCCAAGTCGGCGATGTCGTCATCATCATGGCCTACGGTCAGATGACGGCTGAAGAGGCGAGATCGTATCGTCCGAAAGTTGCGGTGTTGAACGATCGCAACGAAGTCGATCAACTGTTATATGAAGAAATCGCACATACGATTCTATGAACAGAGCGGGGATGCCCTTAGAGGCAACCCCGTTTTTTCGTGCATCGTTCTATGGTAAGATGAGACAGACAGAAAGAGACAGAAAGCACGAGCGTGCCGAAGATGGGATGGATGTTATGGACACTTATGTGATAGTGGATTTAGAGACGACCGGTCATTCCGTCAAATCCGGCGATGAACTGATTGAATTCGCGGCGGTGGTCGTACAAGGTAGTGAAGTGATTGAGCGCTACAGTACGTTGATTCGACCGAGTCGTCCAATCCCTCCTTTTATCACGCAGTTGACGACGATAACAGATCAGGATGTGGCGTCCGCTCCGGCGTTTGAAGACGTCATCCCTGATATTTGGAAGATGTTAGATGGGCGAGTGTTCGTTGCCCACAACGTTTCGTTTGATTTGAATTTTTTAAATGAGAGTTTAGAACTGGCAGGATATTTACCTTTCCAAGGGCGGGCCATCGATACGGTCGAACTCGCGCGCATCTTGTATCCGACACTTGAAAGCCATGCGCTCGAGTCGCTCGCCGACACGTTCGGCTTGGTGCACACGGACGCGCACCGCGCCCTCAGCGATGCCGAGGCGACCGCGGAGTTGTTTATTCAACAACTCAATCGCCTGCGGACGCTACCGGTCGTGACGCTAAAACAGTTGCGCCGTCTGTCCGAGTCGTGGACGAGCAACATCGAGCCGTTGCTCGATGATCTCATCGTCGAGATTGGTATTCGGCCAGATGACGAGACGACGTACGATATCCACCGGAAAATCGCACTCCGTCGCCTGACTGATTCGTTTGAGCCGGCGGTCGAGCGCGAACCGTTCGAACCGTTCCTTCATCGGACGATCGAAGAGACGCTTCCGTCACTGTTCGACCAATTCGAACCGAGACAAAGTCAATTCGAGATGATGCGGCACGTCTATAAGGCGCTCGACGATGAGGCGACGCTTCTCATCGAGGCCGGGACCGGCACAGGCAAGACGTTAGCCTACTTGATCCCGAGCGCGCATCACGCCCTTGAGACGAAACGACCGGTCGTCGTCAGCACGCATACGATCCAATTACAAGAACAGCTGCTCAACCGGGACTTGCCGATCTTAAAAGCTATCTTCCCGGAAATCGAGTTCACGCTTCTGAAAGGAAGACGCAACTATATTGATCTCCGGAAGTTTGAGATGGTGCTCGAGGAGACGAATGACGGGATGCTCTCGGCGATGTGCAAGGCGATGGTGCTCGTCTGGTTGACCGAGACGGAGACAGGGGACTTGGAAGAGTTGTCACTCCCTGGAGCGGCGACACAAGGGCCGGCTTCGTTCAAACGGCTCATTCAAGCCGACGCGGCAACGGACTTCGGCCGCTTTGACCCATGGTATAGCCGTGACTTCTTCACGCGGGCCGTCCTGCGTTCGAAAGAGGCGGATATCATCGTCACGAATCATGCGTTGCTCTTCTCGGATCTGCAGCATCAGGCCGGGATTCTCCCGACCGACACGCCGCTCATCTTGGACGAGGCGCATCAAGTCGAAGAGGTCGCCTCGCATCATTTCGGCGTCACGTTCGACGCGATCCAGTTCGATCGCTTATTCAAATGGTTCGGCTACGGGGCCGACGGAAAGTTCCATTCCCGGCTGCTGCAACTTGCCGACTTGACGTCCGTGTCCGAAGAGACGGAAGCGTTCAGTAAAGAGACCGACCAGGCGTTAGCCCAAGTCGATGTCGAACTAGACGACCTGTTGACGGCGCTCCAGTCGCTCGGCAAGAAAAAAGATCAACGGCAAACCGTTCGCTTCGAACGGGAAGGTGACGTGTTCCGACCGATCCGTGAAGTGGCGAAGCGGCTTGAGAACCGTTTACGGACGCTTCGGATGTCGCTCCGGCAGATGCTTCGTCTTCTCGATGAGCATAAAGAGCATATGACGTTCAAGCAACGCGCCGTGATCGGTGACTTGAAGGCGTTCATCGGTGACGTGCGAGAGATTGAGAGCGTGCTGTATGAAACGATGCTCACCCGCGACGACGACGCTGTCAGTTGGGTCGAGTTGAACTTGGCCAACCGCAAATTGACCTCGGTCTATACGCAACCGGTCGAAATCGGACCGTTGCTCCATGAGCGCTTGTTTGCGAAACGACCGACGATTTTGACGTCGGCGACGATGACCGTGTCCGGTCGCTTCGGCTTTATCGAGCGCAGGCTCGGTCTCGACGGGCAGGACGTGAGACGAGTCGTCCTCGCTTCGCCGTTTGACTTCAAGAAACAGGCGAAATTGTTCGTCCCGTCAGACATCCCGTTGATCAACGAAGTGCCGTTGCCGCATTTCGTCGATCAAATCGCCGCTTCGATTGCCCGGATTGCCAACGTGACGAAAGGACGCATGCTCGTCTTGTTCACGTCGAACGAGCTGTTACGTTTGACGCACGAGGCGGTGAGACATCAGCTAGACGACGCGTATACGTTGCTTGCCCAAGGCGTCAGCGGCGGCTCGCGCAGCCGTTTGACGAAGCAGTTCAAACGAATCGATCAGTCGATTTTGTTCGGGACGGCCAGCTTCTGGGAAGGGGTCGATATCCCGGGAGAGGCGCTCACCTGCCTCGTCATCGTGCGTCTCCCGTTCGCCCCGCCCGACCAACCGGTCATTCAGGCGCGGTCCGAAAAAATTGAAGCGACCGGGAAGTCGTCGTTTTTTGAACTGTCACTTCCGCAAGCGGTCATCCGCTTCAAACAAGGCGTCGGTCGCCTCATTCGCTCGAAAGAGGATTACGGCGCCATCTTCGTCTTCGACCGCCGTGTCGAGACGACGCGTTACGGGAAACAGTTTCTCAATAGTCTCCCGGCCGTCGACCGGATCGAAGGATCGCTCGAGACGTCACTGGCCGAGCTCGAACTGTTTTTAGATGAGAAAGAAGAGACGACTCTAGGAAATCAGAGATAACGCTAGGCAGCGTGAAATTATCGCTTTATAATGATGGGTATAGTGTTTTGAAGGAGGAGTAAACATGAATTCGAATATTGAGACGCTCGCGACCGTTCGGATCGAGCCGACGGCAGACGTGTACAAAATCGTCGACCTATTGAATCGTACACTGAAGAGCCAAGATTTGATGTTCGGTCTTGCATTAGAGAAAAAAGTGAATGATCCGAAGAAAGAAGAGATGGTGTTCACCATCTATCGGACAGAATGACGCGGAAGAAAAAAGTAGTGGTTGCTCTTATGACGGCACTCATCGGTGTCGTCATCGTGTTTAGTGGGATTTATTGGTTCACGGTCGGTCATACGGAACGGACAAAACAAAACATGATCGCGGAAGCGCGCAATCGTCTTGAGGCCGAACAGCCGACGGTCCGGATCGAACGGGCTGAGCTCTTTAACGGGACGGAACCGTACGTCGTCTTCGAGGAGACGGACCGTGTCCTGTTCGTGCCGGTCGACAGCAAGCAACCGATCGAGACACGTGAGATCGCGTCGGTCGACTTAGATCAAGTCTGTGCCGATTCGCTCGAGGAGACCGGTGGTATGCTCGTCAGTTGTAAGTACGGGTTCGATGAGCGTGCGCTCATCGAAGTCGTGACGAAATCAGGGGCGACGTATACGTATTCCTATTACACGCTTCAAACCGGAGACTTTGTAAGACGGGTCCAACTGGCGGATTCGAACTGAACGAGATTAGAGGAGGATATCGATGGAACATCTATTGGCAAGACGTGTAAAACAGTTAACACCTTCGACGACGCTCGCGATCACGGCGAAAGCGAAAGCGCTGAAAGCCTCGGGACAAGACGTGATCGGGCTCGGGGCCGGTGAGCCGGACTTCAATACGCCTGAACGAATTATTGAGGCCGCATGCAAGGCTGCACGTGACGGCGATACGAAGTATACGCCTTCAGGCGGAACGGTCGCTTTAAAAGATGCCATCATCGAGAAGACGAAACGCGACAGCGACCTCACGTTCGAGCGTAACGAGGTCATGGTCGCCTCAGGGGCGAAACATGCGTTATACGCCTTGTTCCAAGCGATTCTCGACGAAGGTGATGAAGTCATCATCCCGGTCCCGTATTGGGTGAGTTATCCGGAACAAGTGAAACTTGCCGACGGTGTCCCGGTCTATGTGGAGACGACCGAGGCGACGACGTTCAAGCTGACGCCAGAGTCACTTGAAACCGCCATCACAGACCGGACGAAAGCGGTCATCTTGAACAGCCCGTCCAACCCGACCGGTATGATCTATACGGAGTCAGAGTTGGTCGCACTCGCCGAAGTCGTCAAGCGCCACGACCTGCTCGTCGTCAGTGACGAGATCTATGAGAAGCTCATCTATGGCGATAGCGAGTTCGTCTCGATCGCCACGCTTCCTGACATGCGTGAGCGGACGATCATCATCAACGGGGTCTCGAAGTCACATGCGATGACCGGGTGGCGCATCGGGTACGCGATCGGAGACAAGACGATCATCGAAGCGATGACGAACCTCGCATCGCACTCGACGTCGAATCCGACGTCGATCGCCCAAGCGGCGGCCGTCGAGGCGTACAACGGCTCGCAAGATGACGTCGAGATGATGCGGGTCTCATTTGAAGAGCGCCTTGAAATCGTCTATGAGCGATTGATCAACATACCAGGCATCACGTGCCTAAAACCGCAAGGGGCATTCTACTTATACGCCAACGCCAAACAAGCCGCGTCGATGAGCGGCTACGACTCGGTCGACGCATGGTGCGAAGCAGTGCTCGGTGAAGCATTCGTCGCGCTCGTGCCGGGATCGGGCTTTGGGCAGGACGATTACGTCCGCTTGTCTTATGCAACAGAATTGAAGCGAGTACTAGAAGCGCTCGATCGAGTGGAAAACTTTATCAAGAGTAGCGCTCGATAAGCGAAAGGATGGATATGAACATGACAACTATTTCAATTAGCCAATTTAAAGATTATGAAGGACAATCGGTCCGGGTCGGTGCCTGGATCGCCAACAAACGTTCGAGTGGTAAAATCGCCTTCCTTCAACTCCGGGACGGGAGCGGGTTCGCCCAAGCCGTCGTCGTCAAAGCAGAAGTCGCGGAAGAACTGTTCGCCCTCGCAAAAGGCGTGACGCAAGAGACGTCAGTCTGGGTGACGGGGAACGTCAAATCGGACGGCGGCCGGACGCCGCTCGGCTTCGAACTCGAAGTGACAGCGATGGAAATCATCTCGGAATCGATCGACTATCCGATCACACCGAAAGAACACGGGACGGAGTTCTTGATGGACAACCGTCACCTCTGGCTCCGGTCGCGTCGCCAGCACGCGATCATGAAAGTCCGGAACGAATTGATCCGGGCCACATACGAGTTCTATAACCAAGAAGGATTCGTCAAGATCGATCCGCCGATCATCACGTCGAGCGCGCCGGAAGGGACGACCGAGTTGTTCGAGACGGACTACTTCGGTCAGCCGGCCTACTTGTCGCAAACAGGTCAGTTATATATGGAAGCCGCAGCGATGGCGCTCGGCAAAGTGTTCTCGTTCGGTCCGACGTTCCGCGCTGAAAAATCGAAGACACGTCGTCACTTGATCGAGTTTTGGATGATCGAGCCGGAGATGGCATTCTTCGACCATGATATGAGTCTTGATCTGCAAGAGCGTTATGTGTCATACATCGCGAAGTCAGCGCTTGACCATTGCCGGAACGAGCTTGAGTTGCTCGGACGCGACTTGGAGAAGCTTGAAAAAGTTCAAGCGCCGTTCCCACGTATTCGTTATACGGACGCGATCACGTTCTTGAAAGAAGAAGGCTTCGATGACATCGAGTACGGGGATGACTTTGGGGCGCCGCATGAGACGGCGATCGCCAACGCGCATGATTTGCCGGTGTTCATCACCCATTGGCCGAAAGAAATCAAGCCGTTCTACATGAAAGTCGACCCAGAGAACCCTGAACTCGTCCTTTGTGCCGATTTGATCGCACCTGAAGGTTACGGCGAGATCATCGGCGGCTCGCAGCGTGAAGACGACTATGCCCGCTTGAAAGAAGAGATCGCCAAAGAAGGACTTGATGAGACTGATGCGTATGACTGGTATCTTGAGTTGCGTAAGTACGGCTCGGTCCCACACTCGGGCTTCGGGCTCGGTCTTGAACGGACCGTCGCTTGGATCAGCGGAATCGAACACATCCGTGAAGCGATTCCGTTCCCACGTCTATTGAACCGAATTCACCCATAATCGCCAATCGGGGATGACTAATTGTCTTCCCCGATTGATTTGTCTAGAAAGGATGTGCGACATGGATGCACATAATCTGATCAAGCTGTTTGAACAAAGTCCGGTCGTCGTTCCGAGGAAGCTGTTCACCGATGCACGTCGTCTCAATCTCAACCCGGTCGAGTTTTGTCTCGTCGTCCACTTGTTGGAGTTGACGGGAGAAGGCATCGAGATGCCGCTTCCGAGCGAGCTCGGCGACCGGATGAACGTTCCCGAGAGCGAGGCACGCTCTGTTCTGCTCGGGCTGCTGCAAAAAGAGCTCGTCGCCATCGATGCGTCGGCGGAAGTGGAGCGATACAGTCTGCTCCCTCTTTTCCAAGCACTCGAAGAAGACGGCGCCCCTGAAAAAAATACGCAGTCGCTAAACGAGAACCTCATCCATACGTTCGAGCGGGAGTTCGGGACGATCACGCCGTTTGAGATCGAGCAAATCGTCGGCTGGTTGACCGAAGACGGTTTCAGTGAAGAACTCATTTTGGCCGCGCTCCGCGAGGCGAAACTGCGTAACGTCCGCAACTTCAAGTACATGGATAAAATCTTGAGCGTTTGGCAAGACCATAAAGTCGAGTCACTCGAAGACTTGGTCGAGTATCAACGGAGGAAAAAGTGATGTTGACGAGAGCTCAATTGAACGAAATCTCGGAGACGATGCGGCAAATGTTCCCGGACGCCCATTGTGAGCTGACCCACCGCAACCCGTTCGAACTCGTCGTCGCCGTGGCGCTGTCCGCGCAGGCGACGGACGCGCTCGTCAACCAAGTGACGCCTGGACTGTTCGAGGCGTTCCCGACGGTCGAGGCGATGGCTGCGGCTGACGTAGCGGAAATCGAGTCGCTCATTAAACGAATCGGTCTGTTTCGAAACAAGGCCAAAAACGTCAAAGCGCTGTCGATGCGAATTCTTGATCTGCACGGAGGCATCGTCCCGGACGACCGGGAATCACTCGAGGCGCTGCCTGGAGTCGGGCGCAAGACGGCGAACGTCGTCTTGTCGGTCGCCTTTCATGAACCGGCGTTCGCGGTCGATACCCACGTCGAGCGTGTGTCCAAACGGCTCGGCATCTGCCGTTGGAAAGACAACGTCCGTCAAGTCGAAGACACGCTCATGAAGAAGTTTCCCCGTGAAGACTGGTCACAGCTCCACCACCAGTTTATCTTTTTCGGACGGTATCACTGCAAGGCACAACGGCCCGGCTGCGAGACGTGTCCGCTCTTGCATATGTGCCGCGAAGGCAAGAAGCGGATGAAGTCGCAGCAAGCGACTGGATAATGATGACGCAAGCGTCTTCCTGATTTTTGAATCGGGAAGACGCTTTTTATACGTATGGGGGTATTTTTTGCTATACTCGATCTAGTCAACATCGAAACGATACAATCGTTCAATTCTACAGATCGACTGAAAGGCAAGGGGGGCACGTTTAATGACTCAAACACGAATCGGCATACATGAAAATCGGATGAACTTTATCATGCTCGTCGTGACGAACTTCTTCGTCGGATCGATGGTCGGTCTTGAACGGACCATCCTGCCTGTAATCGGGGAAGAAGATTTTGGATTAGTGTCGACAAGCGCGGCGCTGTCATTCATTATCAGTTTTGGTTTCTCAAAAGCAATCGTCAACTATTTTGCCGGGGCGATCGCAGACCGGTTCGGTCGCAAGAAAGTCTTATTAGTTGGTTGGGGACTTGGTTTGTTCGTCCCGTTACTCGTCATCTTTGCGACGTCTTGGTGGATGATCATCGTCGCCAACGTGTTACTAGGGATCAATCAAGGTTTGACGTGGTCGATGACAGTCAACATGAAGATTGATTTGGCTAAACCGATGGAACGAGGGCTTGCCGTCGGCTTGAACGAATTTGCCGGTTATGTCGGGGTCGCTACCATGGCCGCGGTCTCAGGATTCATCGCCAGTACGTACGGCAACCGGCCGGAACCGTTTTACGTGGGGATTTTGATCGTCGTCATCGGGTTCACGTTATCAATCTTTGTCAAAGATACGCGACAACAGTTGCACTTGCAGTCAACAGGTGTGGGAACGGGACAGAAACGCTCGGCCAAAGACGTGTTCTTGACGACGACTTGGCAAGACCGTTCGCTCTCGAGCCTGACGCTGGCAGGACTTTCAACGAATCTAAAGGACGGCATGGCGTGGGGGTTGTTTCCGATCTACTTCGCCTATAAAGGGCTGAATCTATCGGAGATTGGTCTGATCGTCGCCATCTATCCGGCCGCATGGGGGTTGGTCCAACTGTTCACAGGTGGGTTGAGTGACCGCATCGGACGAAAAGGGTTGATTGTCGGAGGGATGTGGGTCCAGGCGGGATCGCTTTGGCTGATCCTGCTCGTCAACGACTATTCGCTCTGGATGTTTGCCGCCGTTTTGCTTGGCATCGGGACGGCGATGGTTTATCCGACGCTCCAAGCTTCAATCAGTGACGTGGCCGAGCCGAGCTGGCGAGCGTCAGCGATGGGCGTCTATCGGTTTTGGCGAGACAGTGGCTATGCGTTTGGGGCGTTGTTGGCTGGTTTATTGACCGACGTGCTGTCAATTGATTGGGCAATCGGGATTGTGGCACTGCTCCCGTTCATGGCTGGACTGATTGCGCTCAAAAGACTGCGTGAGACATTACCGGGGCTTCGTCCGCAAGATTGAGCAACATAAAAATCGCCTCGTAGATGGCTACGAGGCGATTTTTAATGGTTCCAGGGATGGTCGCTCCATTCGCGACGTTTTTTCGTGATCGGGACTTTTTTGAAGCCCCAGTTGCGGAAATCTTGGTCTGGACTGTCTTTACGAATGTAAATCTTGTCCTTGATGGCTTTGAAGATTCGGTTTTCATCCCCATAATGGACGAACCGTGGTTTCACTTCGATCACGCCGCGGCGCACGCGCGAGAGCGGCAGGCAGACGAGGTCAGCGATTTCAAGACCAGATTGATAAATCGTGCTTTGTTTCTCTGAGAAGATGAACCCTTTGATTTTTTGTCGGCTCTTCTCGACGTCGAGATGGACCGTCCCGGAATTGAAGATATCGAAAAATGCTTTTTGAATGAGCAGGTTCTGATAATCGTCGCGCGACTCGAGGACGACACGGGCGCTGACAGCTTCCGTCTCTTCCAAAAACGCATAAAACGATTTCATCAAATGGGCGAAAGCGACGACATAAGGGTCTTTCGGTGTCGAGTAGAAATCGTGAAGCTTCTGTTTATCGACCTCGACACTGACGATCGTGCAATTGATATCGCGCAAGAAGTCTGGGAGTTTGTTCCAAAAATCACGGAGCATATCGATTGTGATCCCATCGTCTTTTCCATATGGATGCTCGGCCTTTAAAATTTCTTTTAAATGCAGTGGGATATTTTCCGTTTTGAAGACATCTCGTTTGAACGCTTGTAAGCGTCGCTTCAATTCGCACGGCATTCCGGCCTCATCGGCGTCAATCGCATACTTGTATTCCATCAATACCCCGGTCAAGTTGAACTGGGTGTTGCCTTTTGGTGTACCTGTCTCGTCGACGAACATGACATATTTCTTTTGTGTCTCCATCTTACTCCTCCAACAGGGCTTAGGGATGTAGATTCTAAGCCGCCTAGTTTATTTCCAGTCCTCGCGAAACGCTCTCGATCGCTTACTTTTTTAAAGTCTCGTCAATCAGCGTTTAGCCTGTTCACATTTCGGTTAATAAATAGAGGACCTATTGTAGAAAAGTATTCAATGACACCGTAACAAGGTCGTGTCAATTTGAATACACAATGCACTACACACTAGTTTAACATACGGGAGTTTGGTACGATATGGATTGCGGAAAATCCACGGAGGAGTCGAGCGACATAACTCGACAATCAGACTTCAGACGGAAGGAACGAGTGGATCAACCTGTTAAACTAGTAATTAGGGGTGACGACATTGTTCCATTATCCAAACGGGAAGAAACCGAGAGCGGCCGAGATGCCGGCAAAGTCCAGTCCGCCAACGTATGCGAATCGAGGCATGAATTTAGAGACGCTTCTGAACGATACGAACGAGTTTTATCGACTCCACGGAAAAGCGGTCATCCATAAAAAACCGACTCCACTTCAAATCGTCAAAGTCGATTACCCGAAACGGAGCGCGGCCAAAGTGACCGAGGCGTATTTTAAGCAAGCCTCGACGACCGACTACAACGGGGTCTATCGCGGGAAATACATTGATTTTGAAGCGAAAGAGACGAACAATAAAACGTCGTTCCCGCTCGGAAACTTTCATGACCATCAAATCAATCACATGCGCGAGTGTGAGCGTCACGGAGGGATTTGTTTTGTCATCATCCGGTTTAGCCGCTATAATACGCAATATGTGTTATCAACGGAGCAATTATTACACTGGTGGGAGCAGCGAGAGACGGGACGTAAGTCGATCCCGCTCGCATATATTGAACAAGAGGCAATCGAAGTTCCAACACGAGCCCTTCCAGCCATCGATTATTTGACGGCGATTGAAGCGTGGCTCGATTGAATAGAAGGAGTGAAGCGTGAATGGAACGAAGTCGGATGGCGCGTCGACAAGATACGACGAAAAAGCCAAAGCAACAAACGAAAAAACTAAAACAACAAACAAAGAAACCGATGTGGAGACGCATCCTACTTATTATAGGATTGTTGTTGATCGTCGGAGTGGTCGTCGGAGGAGCTTATACAGCCTACGCGATTGCGACCGCACCGCCGCTCGATGAGGAGAAATTAGTCGATACGTATCCGATTCAGCTACTGTCGGCTGAAGGTGAACCGCTTGAAGAAAGCGGCCAGATCCGTGAGTACGTGTCCATCGACGATATTTCAGAAGTGATGCAGCAAGCGGTCATCTCGATCGAGGACCGTCGCTTCTATGAGCATAACGGAATCGACGTGCGCCGCATCGGCGGTGCCGTGCTCGCGAACGTGACCGACGGTTTCGGGTCTGAAGGTGGCTCGACGATCACGCAACAACTTGTCAAACAGTCGTTCTTGTCGACCGACAAGAAATTAAAACGTAAATTGCAAGAGCAGTGGCTCGCCGTGAAACTCGAGCGCGAGTACACGAAAGAACAGATTCTTGAGATGTACTTGAACAAGAACTACTACGGTTCAGGGGCGTGGGGTGTGCAAGCGGCCTCGAAGACGTACTTCAACAAGCCGGTGTCAGAAGTGAACTATCAAGAAGCGGCTATCTTAGCGGGACTCCCGCAACGACCGAGCGCTTATGATCCGATCGCTGGCGACCAAGAACTCACGCGTTACCGTCAAGAGCAAGTGCTGTCGGCAATGAAGCGGGACGGTCATATCACAGAACAACAGTATAACGAGGCGCTCGACGTCGAGATTGCCGACGTCATCTCGCCGGGTGCGCAGACAGAAGAAGAGTCTTACACCCGTTCGATTTACGCTCGTGTGCAAGCGGAGCTCGAAGAAGACTACGGCTTAGAGCAGTCTGATATTTACGGGACGGGTTTGAAAGTATATACGTCGATCAATAAAGAGCTGCACGCGAAATTCAATAAAGATATTAAGACAGATAACGTGAACATTCCAAACGGTGAGTTCCCGAAAGATCTCCGCATGGGAGCGACCGTGTTGAACACGAAGACGGGTGAAATCGTCGCTGTCATCGACAGCCAACAGGCGGAACAAGGCGACAAGAACTACCGCGACTATTCGCGGGAGAAACGCCAAATCGGGTCGACGGCGAAGCCGTTCTTCGATTACGGTCCAGGGATCGAGAAAGCCCAATGGTCGACTGGAAAAATCTTGATGGATGCGCCGTTTGATGAAGGCGAATTCAATCCGAAGAACTATTACACGGGGTATCGCGGCGCCAACACGATGCGTTACTACTTGACGATTTCCGGGAACACGCCGGCCGTCCGCGCTTTCCAGGAAGTACAGGACGAGTTCGGTCCAGAGGCGATCGAGTCGTTCGTCGAGAACGTCGGCATCGAGCCGGCCCGCTCGGGTGACGAGTTGTTGCTTTCGAACACTCTCGGTACAGCCGAGGCGAGCACGACGCAAATGGCGGCCGCTTATGCGGCGCTCGGTGCGAACGGGATGTACACGAAGCCGCACTTGATTCAAAAGATTGAGTTCAACGACGGATCGACGATCAACTCGCCGATCAAAGCGAAGCAGGCGATGGAAGACTATACCGCGTATATGTTGACCGATATGCTCCGTGACGTGGTCAACACACCAACTGGTACGTATGCGCCTGATCCCTTCCAATACGACGTCGCCGGGAAGACCGGGACGACGAACGATAAAGATAAAAATCCAAACGATAAGTGGTTCACGGGTTATACGACCGACTACTCGATCTCGGTTTGGACCGGGAAAGCACCCGGAGCTGATAAGGATGCGCTTGCTGAGGACCACGCCCAGTACTACTTCGACTATATGATGCAAGAAGTGACGAAGGCGACGGGAAGTCCGGATCGCTTCCAGCAACCAGATTCGGTGCTATCGCTCGGCAATGAACTATACGTCAAAGGGACGAAACCAAAAGACTTAGAACCAAAAAATCTTCCGGCACCGACCGGCGCGTCGATCAATTATGACATTCCGTCCGACAGCGGGACGTTGACGTGGTCATATAATCGTCAAGCGGTCGAAGCGGACGGTTATCAAGGTCTCTCGTTCACCGTGACGGAGAAACGTCCGGACGGCAGTGAACGTGTCGTCGGAACGACGGAAGACACGAGCATCGCTATTTCGGGTCTCCGGAACGGGACGACGACGTTCACCATCGTCGCGACCGCTTCGAACCAACTCGTAGGGGAGCAACAGTCGAGTCCGGCCCAAACGCAATACACGGTCGAACGCAGTCAAGAACCGGCTGAAGAAGAGGAAGAACCGGCAACGGAAGAGACGCCTCCAGAAGAAGAGCCGGCTGAAGAAACGCCACCGAATGAGACTGACAACAATAACGGGAATGGTAACAACGGAAACGGAAATGGGAACAATGAAGGCGGTGAAGGAGAGACGACGGAAGAGCCGGCGACGGAAGAGACCCCTCCGGAAGAAGAATCTTCGACCGAGCTCGAATCACAGTCCAACTCAGACACGTCTGAATCAAACCAAGACCGTGAAAATGACAATCGCGAATAAATTGACTTACTTCAAACAGGGCGACATCAACGCCCTGTTTTTCTGTGTGGTTTGTTATAATGAAAAGAAAGCGAATAGGATGGTGACATATGGTTCAACTCTCTCTTAAGCGAAAGATGAAAGTGTTGTTTGTAATCGATCGACTGCAAGACGATGATCTTGGCCTACCCCTTCACGGCGTCAATGGATTGAAGATGGGACGCATTCTGTTAGAAGAATCGATCCCGTTCGGACGATTGATCGATGATTCGGCCGTGGCAGAGGCGATCGGCCATCCTTATTTGAAACGGATCGGCGTCGAGACGATGTTTCTCGGCGATGAATCTTTTTATCCAGAACTTCTTCGCGGCAAGCGCCAAGCGCTGACGACGCACGAGGATTATCATAAAGCGGTGCAATGTTACACGAAACATTTGCAAGCAGTCCATTCGAAATGCACGAAGTTACATACCATCGTCTTGTTCGGCCGTTCGACGCACCTGTTATACAATGATGCGATGGAGCGGCTTGAAGAAGAAAATGAGCATGTCGCCGAGGCGTTCAAAGCGATGGAGGTGCTACACTTGCCTGCGGTTCATCGTCTCTTGCGTGACGAACGAATCAGTCAAGTGAAGACGATCGTGGAGCGACTTGCACCTTCAAAATCATGAAATAAGTTGGTGAGTACTATGCGGAAAAAACGTTCCGTCGAAGAGATGATTAAGACATTAAAGACCGACCCGAGTTTTTCCGCCAATGTCACACACTGGCATACGGTCGAGGCACAACCTGCAAGATACGCGGCCATCCCGTCGAGCGTCCCAGACGATCTTGTCCGGGTGTTAAACAGTCGCGGCATCGAGCAATTGTACACGCATCAGGCCGAAGCGGTCGAACAGACGTCACGTGGGAACTCGACTGTCATCGTGACGCCGACAGCTTCTGGTAAAACGCTCTGCTATAACTTGCCCGTGCTGTCTAGAATGATTGAGAAACCGACGGCACGAGCCCTCTATCTGTATCCGACGAAAGCGCTCGCGCAAGACCAGAACAGCGATTTGATGGAGATGGTCGAGGCGCTCGAAGGCGACCTCCGATGCTTCACGTATGATGGGGACACGTCGCCGGCAGCGCGGACGAAAGTGCGGGACGCCGGCAACATCGTCATCACGAACCCGGATATGCTTCACTCAGGGATTTTGCCGCATCACACGAAATGGATCCGGTTGTTTGAAAACCTCGAATATATCGTTGTCGATGAACTGCATACGTATCGCGGCGTATTCGGGAGCCATGTCGCCAACGTCTTTCGGCGGCTCAAACGAATCTGTGCTTACTATGGAAGTTATCCGAAATGGATCATGACGTCCGCGACAATCGCGAACCCGGTCGAGCTGGCCGAGCTGTTGACCGAGGAAGAAGTGACGCTCGTCAACAATAATGGAGCTCCGCAAGGGAGAAAACACCTTATTTTCTATAACCCACCGGTCGTCAATGAAGCGCTCGGGATTCGTCGGAGCGCCACGCTCGAAACGAAGCGGATCGCATCAAAACTTGTCGAGGCCGATATTCAAACGATCGTCTTCGCTCGGTCACGGGTCCGGGTCGAGGTGCTATTGACGTATTTGCAAGAATTGACGAGACGTGAACTCGGACCGAAGTCGATCGTCGGTTATCGGGGCGGTTATCTTCCGTCAGAGCGGCGTGAGATTGAACGCAGGCTCCGGAACGGTGAAATCAAAGCCGTCGTTTCGACGAACGCGCTCGAACTCGGCGTTGACATCGGTCAACTCGAGGCGTGCGTATTGAACGGATATCCCGGCACCGTCGCCTCGCTCTGGCAGCAAGCAGGAAGAGCCGGCCGTCGCCAGTCGGAATCACTCGTCATCTTCGTCGCCTCGTCGTCATCACTCGACCAACTCGTCGTCGAGCAACCAGACCTGATTTTAGAGCGTTCGCCTGAGGCGGCCCGTCTTGACCCGAACAACTTGATCATTTTAGTCGATCATATGAAGTGCGCCGCCTTCGAGCTCCCGTTCCAAAAAGGGGAGCGTTTCGGTACGGTCGAGACCGAGGATATCCTTGATTTCTTGACGGACGCGCAAATCTTGCATGAGCGTGCCAATAAATACTATTGGATGACGGACGCCTTCCCGGCCCACGACATCTCGCTGCGGACGAGCGATCAAGAGAACGTCGTCATCGTCGACCAGACGGCGAAACATCAAGTCATCGGCGAGATGGACACGTTCAGTGCGATGACGCTGCTTCACGACGAGGCGATCTATTTGCATGGGGCCGAGCAATATCAAGTCGAGAAACTCGATTTTGAAGAGAAGAAAGCGTACGTGCGGCGCGTCGATGTCGATTACTACACAGACGCAAACTTGGCCGTGGAGTTAAAAGTGCTAGAAGAAAACAAGACGAGCGGTGCCAAGACGTTCGGTGAAGTGTCGGTCATCGCAATGGCGACGCTGTTCAAGAAGATCAAGTTCGGGACGCATGAGAATATCGGATCTGGTCCGATCCACTTGCCGGAACGGGAGTTGCATACGACGTCGACCTGGTTCACGCTCGATGACCGGTTCGCTTACTCGGAAGCCGATATGGAAGATCAGCTCGAGGCCGTCAGTGACTTGTTGCGCCGGCTCGCCCCGCTCTACTTGATGTGCGACACGCTCGACTTGTTCACGACGATTCAAATGAAAGCGACCCATACGAATAAACCGACCGTCTACTTGTACGACCGCTATCCGGGCGGTATCGGCTTGAGCGAAGCGCTCTTCCGAGACGCCGCTGAAATTTTAGACGCAGCAATCCGCACGGTCGAGGATTGTCCGTGTGTGAGCGGATGCCCACGTTGCGTCGGGATGATCGGCTACGGTGACTTTAAAGACCAAGTTGTCAATCAGTTGACCGCATTGAAAGGAACGATATGAAAGCGAAGCTATCACGACTCATCAAAACAAATGAACCGAAACAAGCGACGGTCACACCAGATGACGCGGAGCAAGCCAAGTGGATTGCGCGAGGTGGCGAGATCCTGACGTTTGAAAGCGAGTGGTGCGTGCGCTTGAAAGAGATTTACCCGCTTGAAGCAACGTATCACGACTTTACGTTCGACGCGGCGAAACGTGCCCTCGGGACGGCAGACCATCCGTTCTTCACGGTCGACGTGCCGTATGACCAAGTGTTGTTCATGGATACGGAGACGACCGGGCTCCGTGGTGCCGGGACGTCCATCTTTTTGATCGGGTTCGCCCGCTTCAAGCCAGACCATCTCGAGATGATTCAGTACGTATTGCCGCACCCGGCGTTTGAGACCGCGTTCTACTATCACTTTCTCAATGACATCGGCGATGAGGTCCGGTTCGTGACGTACAATGGAAAATCGTTCGATTGGCCGCAAATCAAGACGCGTCATACTTTCGTCCGGACGAAAGTGAAGGCGTTGCCCGCCGTCGGTCATGTCGATCTGTTGCATGCGTCAAGGCGTCTGTTGAAGCCGACACTCGAGTCGGTCTCGTTAAAAGCGGTCGAGGCCCATTTTGGACATGCCCGAACGGACGATCTGCCAGGTTTTCTCGCCCCGATGCATTACTTTCAATACGTCAAAGAGCGGGACCCTGATATTTTACAACCGGTCATCGAGCACCATCACGCCGATTGCTTGAGCCTCGTGTCGCTTTATAAGCGGCTCTGTCACCTCGTCGAAGCAGACGAGCCGACATTTGGAGAAGAGCGGGCCCATTGGTTGAACGATCTAGGGAGTACGGACGAGGCACTCAAACAGTATGAACGGATCGAGCAACCGACAAAACGGGCGAAAATGCGTCAAGCGCTGCTGTTAAAGCGGACCGGCCGCATCGTCGAAGCGCTTCCTCTTTTCAAAGAAGTCGGGACGACCGAGGCGTTGGTCGAGCTAGCCAAGTATGCAGAACATCAGCAAAAAGATGTCGTGTCAGCCATTCGATATACCGAGCAGGCGATTGCGATCGTGGAACAGCAAAAGACGGTCTTGAAACAGACCGTCCAAAAACAGCAACACGCGCTCAACCATCGTCTAGCTCGGTTAGAAAGGAAGAGGTTATGAAAGTTGTTGCGATTACCGGGTATCGGCCCCATGAGCTTGGGATCTTCAAAGCTGACCATCCCGGCATCGAGATCATCCAAGAAGCGTACCGCCGAAAGATCACAGAAGCAATCGAACTCGGGGCCGAATGGTTCATCTTCAGTGGAACGAACGGTTGTGAATTGTGGGCAGGACAAGTATTGTTAGAGTTAAGAGAAACACACCCGATTAAAATCGCGGTGTTTCCGCCATTTTTAGAGATGGAAGAACGGTATAAGCCGTATGAACAAGAGTTATTCAGCCAGTTGCGGCTCGAAGCCGATTTTTTTGAACCGCTCACGCAACGTCCTTATGAAGACCCGAGTCAGCTGCGCGCAAAAACAGCGTTCTTTTTAGACAAGGCAGCAGGATTAATTACGTTGTATGACGAAGAGACGGGAGGAAGTCCCCGTTTCCTCGTTGAAGGGGCTAAACGAAAACACCAGATGGAACTATTCATGATCACACAAGCCGACCTGCGTGTGATCGAGGAAGAAAAACAGTGGGAACAACAGTGGGAGTGAA
Source organism: Exiguobacterium sp. SH5S4 (assembly GCF_004337045.1). NCBI lineage: Bacteria > Bacillati > Bacillota > Bacilli > Caryophanales > Exiguobacterium > Exiguobacterium sp. SH5S4. The sequence continues at coordinate 1,690 of NZ_SJUQ01000002.1, read as the reverse complement.
GACTATGCAAACCGAATTAACAGCCGAAGCAATCTATAAACAAGAATTCAAGACGGCCCTCCGCGGCTACTCGCAAGAAGAAGTCGACCAATTTTTAGACGTCGTCATCCGGGACTATGAGAAGATGGCGAAAGAGATCGAACGTTTGCGACAAGAAAACGAATCGTTGCGCCGCGGTTCAAGCGAACCGACCGAGCCGGTGAAACCGGCCCAACCTGTCGCCTCGAACTACGATATGTTGCGTCGGATTTCAAACTTAGAAAAGGCCGTCTTCGGAAAACAAGTCGGACCTAGCGAATAACGAGAGGAGGTGGAATAGATGTTACAAGTGTTGACGGCCGTCAAGAAAGAGCCGGTGAAACGACAGACGAAAGGATTGTTCCGAACGAAAGAAGAGGTCATCTTGCCGCCGAAATCGTATACGGATGAGATCGTAGAAATCATTCGGCACACGTGTCGCTTCGATTGGATGATGATTGAACGAGTCGAAATCGGTGACAACGTGCTCGACTACGTGCTCGTCGGACCGAAAGGCGTCTTTTTAGTCCAAATCAATCGGACGACGACGGCCGTCCATGTGACGAACCGAGAGTGTCGGTTAGAAACCTCACTCGGGTGGAAAAACATCTATCCGCATCCAGTCGAAGGACTCGAGCAGATGACGAAACAAGTTCGGAGCCTATTAAAAAAAGAATGCGGCAAGGCCGTACCGGTCACGTCATTTTTAATTTTTCCAGAAGCGTCACGTCTTAAAGTCGAACGTGTTAAAGCGAACTGTGAAGACTCGTTCGAAGCGATCGACAAAGTCATCGCCAAGACGAAACTCGAGCTCCTATCAGAGGCGACAATCAAGCAAATCGCTTATTATTGTTCAGAGCGCCAGTTACATAAGTAAAATAAGTAAAAAGGTGCCGCGGCACCTTTTTTACTTTAGTAGCTCTTTTGCTTTTTTTTCATCATTTCGGTGCACGAACAAAGCGACCCGGTCATCAAGGTTTTTGGCGAGCGGTTTAAACAAGCGCCCGGTCGGCAAGCCCTGTTCGATTCGGCACGTGACGCCTTTTTCCGTCAAGTAGGTGTAATCCTCGAGTAACTCCTCACCTTGTTTCCCGAACGCCTCACCAAAGCGGACCCATTGCAAGTTACGAATCGTCCGGATTGTCACGAGGATGACGAACAGCGCGCCAAGCGCGATAATCAATATAGTTTCCAACACATTCAACCCCTTCTTTACACAATTTTAAAGGGGGAAACGGTTGAAAGCAACAGCGGCGGACCGTATACTCGAAAAGAAGAGAGGGATGACTGTGAAAACGACGATACAATCACGGCGTGAAGCCGTAAAATTACTGCAAAGTGAGCACGTGCTCTACATTCGAATCCATAACGGACAGACGGGCATGATCAAATCGACGGTCGATGGCATCATCGTTGCGATTCCGAACGAACAGACGGACAAAGTCGATTTTCGGAAATTAGAGGACGTGGAAGCGTTCGAGGCGTTTTATGACTTGACCCTATCGAAACCGGGGACACTTTATTACAATGCACCATCCTGACAAAGAGGCTGGGACATAACTCAGTAGATTTATAAGAAAGAGGCCACCGGGAGCGACTTGTTCGCTAACGGTGGCCTCTTCTCATTTTTATGGGTTCGTTCACGCATTTCGGACTAAACAGATAGGGGCGA